>NZ_LWFU01000424.1:0-14906 GCF_001635135.1 Oleiphilus sp. HI0080 | reverse complement strand
ACACCACTGATACTAAAACCAAGTGTTTGCAGGGCAACAAGCACTGCCGTAATGATAATCGAAGCACGCAGTAGCTTTCCGAGCGCATGGACTGTTGTCTGATCCATAGGCTCTCGAACGCGCTCGGGATCGACAAGCAGGTTCTCAGTATGAGCGATAAACCCGACAACGAACCAAGTAAGACAGAAGATCACACCAATACGCTGCAACGGCTCTACCAAATCGAAGGCCGCGATATCCGCATATCTGTTGGCCGTGTAGGCCGCCATAGAAAGGCCAATAATCCAAATCGCAAGCGATGCTGGCCTCCGGGCAGCGTGCAACAGTGCGTCATCCCAAAGATTTTCAGTCTTTTCAAAATGGTGCTCAATATGCGTAAAAACGCGCTTTGACACGAAGCTAGCTAGCGCAGTAAGTAACACGACTGCGAATATCTCTATCGCGCTTTGGGCTGCGGCATCCTCATAGCCCAAACCAGTTAAAAATGCATTCAAACTAGCTAGAATATCCATCTCTAAGCTCCTCTAGAATTAAGTTGGTTTGCAAGTTTTACGGCGTTACGCCAACGTTCCGTTTGCCTGAGCTCAGCCCATCCTATACGTGTCTTGCCAAGCATATTAGTTAAGCGGGCGCTAGATTGGGCGCTTGACTCAAAATCAGCTAGGTGTGTAACCACCGCGTCTGCAGCGAGAGGGTTGTTGCACACTAAAACCATATCGCACCCTGCTGACAACGCCGCATCCGCACGTGCCTCAAAGCCTCCTGCTACAGTAGCGCCCTCCATTGACAAGTCATCGCTGAATATAACGCCACTAAACTGACAATCGTTTCTCAAAATATCAATCCATATGCGCGAAAACCCGGCGGGTTGGTCGTCAACCTTTGGATAAATAACATGTGCCGGCATAACAGCATCCATGCCATGCTCGCACATCTCTTTGAAGATACGCATATCGTGAGACGTAATTTCCTCAAGTGATCGACCGTCAACCGGAATGTCTACGTGCGAGTCTGCGCTCACCGCGCCATGCCCAGGAAAATGCTTTCCCGTGCTCGCCATACCAGCTTCATGCATACCGGCGATAAACGCAGAACATAGCGCTACAATAATGGTTGGATCAGACGAAAATGCGCGATCACCGATCACATCAGAAATACCGTAATCTCTATCCATGACCGGTGCAAAGCTAATATCGATATCGAAAGCGCGCAACTCCGACGCCATTAACCAACCGAGTTCTTTTGCGTCGCGGAGTGCGTTTTCCTTGTTAATTTCATACGCCATCCCGAGTGTTTGCATGCATGGTAGCTTCGTAAAACCTTCGCGAAAACGCTGCACGCGTCCTCCTTCATGGTCAACGGCAATAATAACGTCTCTTCTGGCAGCGCGAATTTGGCCAATCAAAGAAGCAAGCTGTGCTTGTGATTCGAAGTTACGCGTAAATAAAATGACACCGCCGACTAGAGGGTCGACAAGACGACTAATCTCGGATGTTGTTAAGTGAAGGCCTTCAAAGTCAATCATGACCGGACCAAGCTTAGGTTCGATATGCATTTCTACTCTTTTATTATGACTTGGGTGTAAATAGGTGTGTGCGAAAATAGCTCAGCGACATCATAAGTGCGCATTCTGATACAGCCATGAGACGCAGGGATAGACATCGGCTGGGAATCTGGCGTTCCGTGGATGTAGATGTATCTCGTTTTCGTATCCACATCGCCTAAGCGATTTAATCCTGGTTCACAACCACTGAGCCACAGAATTCGCGACAAAATCCAATCCTTGTCTGGATTCTCTGCTTCGAGTTCAGGAGAGAAAAGCGCTACTTGCGGCTCTCGTCCGACAAAAACAGTGTTAGTTGGTAGTTGGTAGCCAAACTTGTCCTTCACGAGGTGTATTCCGAGAGGCGTAGCGAAAGATCCTTCTTGCTGCCCGACCCCGTTCTTAGCGGTGGATATCGGGTAAGTTTTTCGCAACGCTGTGGAGCGAAGCTCCAGTGTTTGTTGACTAATACTGATGAGGATTTGGGTAATCATAAGTGACTCGCCAGAGAAACAGCGCCAGACTAGCAACAGTGCGAGCAAGAATCTACTTAATTAACATCCATTGGTGGTGCCGTCAGACCCGCTAGAATAAACGGGACAAGAAGCTCTACAACTTCTTCAGGATTTGCTTTTGCAGATTTACTGTTTTCTAGTATTTCAGTCAGAGGCTGCAGACTAGACATCGTGAAGGCAACGGATCCAAGCGTAAATTGAGTACGCCAGAATCGTTCTTTAAGGGTTAAGCCGGGTGTGCTCAAACGGATCAACTCTAGAAATAATCGAAACGTTTTCGCATACTCTGCCTCCAAATAGCGCCGCAGGTGGCCTTGTGATTGAGTGTACGCCAAGCCCATTAGGCGCATAAAAATCGCGACACCATTTTCATGACTAGTAGGTATTTTCAACAAGCTCTTTGTATAAAGCTTTAAAATCTCTTCGAGACTTGGGATGTTGTCTACGCCCCAGCCATTTTCAACGGACGCCTTTTCCATAATCTCACTTAAGGGCCCTAGGAAGCGTGAAAAAACGGCTTGGATCAAAGCATTCTTTGAACCAAAATGATAATTTACTGCGGCAAGGTTCACGTTAGCCTTGCTCGTAATCATGCGAAGGGAGGTTTCTGAAAAGCCTTTTTCAGCGAATAATAGTTCCGCGGCATCCAGTATTTTGTCGACCGTATCTACTTGTGGCATTTTTAGGCAATCTATTCTAAACAACTGTTTTAAACATACGTTTGGATACAAGGCATGTCAAGTTGGTTGCCCAAGATATGGCGACTAGGTATCAGCTAGTGAAAAGCCTTCGCTCAAGTAGATTGTTTGTAATTTCTTATAGGCTTTTTGCGCTTCAATCATAAACATGAGGTAAAGCCGAAAGTGCCGCGGCGTCTGCAAAGCGAACGCTAATTTTCCCGCCTTTGAATATCTAAGAAGCACTGTGAATTGTTGGTTATACAAATGCCGATTGTATTTACCCAGCGCTTCGCAACGCCACGCCAAGCCACCATTCCCCTCTAAAAATGCGACATGACCACGCGCTCCACGCGTAATTTTTTGTCGCCGTGACATCAACTCAGTTAAAGAGGGTCGATTAGTAAACGCACTCTGAACCGTTGAGAAAGCCAGAAACATCATCAACGCGCTCAGCCCTAACGCTATGCCCGAAACCGCAGCCGGTAGAAGCCCCCCAAGTCCAATGATAAATATGCCAAGAGCGATACTTCCACCCATAATCAGCAAATCTCTCGTTTTGCGGGCAGAATCAATGCTCCAATTATCGGGGTACCCTTCCATACTCAAAACTTGAAGGTTTACTAGATTGACGCGCTCACAACTTGCCAAAAGTCGCTTCTGCGTGGCGAAATCATGAAGTGTCTCTTCATCAATAGGTCCGTCTTTTAATTTAAGCGTGGCTGCACTGCCTGCGGGCGGCTTGTCTTGATCGGCTGCGGGATCTTTCACACCAAAAGCGGGTTTTTTATCCGCATTAGGTGTTCTGCTACGAATATTCCGAACACCGCGCTCTTCTGACTCGGGACGTGAGGCTTCTGCTCGTTTTTGAGGCGGCACTTCGTTTCTAAGCAACCCTGAAGCTACCGCATTTTGATTCTCTGGATTTGCTTTCGACACGCACTACTTCCTTAATGCTCTTAATAGGTTATATCGGTAGAATAGACGGATTCTTTAATGCAATACGAAGCATAATTACTGTTCGATTTTTTAGCCCAAAGGAGCAAACGCCATGTTTACTGGTATCGTCCAAGGTAAATCAGAAGTGACAGCGATAGAAAAACGTGACGCTCTGAGCTCAATAACATTCCGATTCCCCCCGGACGCCTTAAGCGGCTTGCAGCGCGGGGCCAGTATCGCGATTAACGGTTGCTGCTTAACTGTTACGACATTCGATACCGCACTCTCAGTTGCACGTTTTGACGTCATGAAAGAATCGCTGAATGTGACAAACCTTGGGGAGCTTGCTGTCGGCTCAATCACGAACTTTGAAAGGGCTGCGAAAATTGGTGATGAGATTGGTGGCCACATGATGAGCGGCCACATAAGTTCAACCGTTAAACTGTTAGGTCGTAACGAAACAGAGACAAACTGTGAGCTCATTTTCGAATGCCCGAACAAACTTCAGCGTTATGTTCTACCCAAAGGATATATTGGGATCAATGGATGCAGTCTCACCATTGGCGCTGAGGTCACCGAACGCTTTAGCGTCCACCTTATTCCAGAGACGCTAGAAGTGACCACTTTTGGCCAGTTACAGGAAGGTACGAGCGTTAATATTGAAATCGATCCAAGCACTCAGGCGATTATAGACACTGTTGAGAGGTATATGACGGAGCGGCCAGCGAACTAAGCTTCTTGAGTCGAGCTTAGCTTCGTCCCGCCACTAGTGCGCTGAAATCGTTAGATTGGTTCCGTGGATCACGAAATCAGTGAAGTATACTTCACCAATACTGGTTTCAGTGTCACCAAACTGAATATGGGGTAAGTCCCAGTCCCAGCGCACATTGATATCATAAATTGAAACACCGTCAACACCATAGTCCTTGATGTCAGCAGGCCCGCCCCCGGCTATCGCCCCTAACTCACTGTATGCGGGAATAATGTCCGTCGCTGCAGCAATCTTTTGCTCAACACTGGCAAAGCCAAAACTGCCTAAGGTATCTGCGCCCCGCTCGTTGTGAATACGCATATCTCTTAGTGTGAGGTATGGATTGGTCACATTTCGATCAATAAATGTATTGGTCGCATTATTAGTGCTATCAACATCCAAGTCTTCAACGCGGAATTTTACGTCGATTGCAATATGAGAATCACCCAATCGGATTCCGTCGGGCTCCCCTTCTTCATCAGTTTGGGAGAAACCATTGCCGTCATTGGTGATCATAATATCGAGATAACCGAGATAGGCCTCAATCGAAAGATTACGAGTCAACACGGTTTCTTGAGATCCATCTGAAGATCGAAGTCCGAGCTCACCCTGCGTAATCTTAAAGTCGATAGAATTTTTCATCATCTCAAGATTGTCTGCATAATCTGCAGTGGTATTCTTAGTGAGCCCATCGGGAGAAAAATAACCGAAATCCGTAGCACTAACATGGATCAATAAATCGCCGTCCCCCAGCACTTCTCCGATTTCGCCGGTACTCTGATCTTTATATTTTGCCGTAGCCCAAGCAACATCGGCCTCATTGGGGTCTAAGAATCCGAGCTCAGACCACACTACGTAATCAGAAAAACCTTTCTGAATACGCTCGTTAGGACCAGAAATATCTATTTTTGCTCGAAGATTATCAGCAAAGCCGCCGTCGATGCCGCCAAAACTCATATCACGAATGAACAAGCTGCCCGCATCAACGTATTCAAATTCGCCGATGGTATGCTTCGTCTCGATATCGATAGTGAGCCCAGCCTGCCCCCTGATATTGTTTAACGCCACTTCATCAAGAGGTTGGAGTTCCGCCACGACGATACCTGACGCGCTTGCAATCGCAACGCACAGCGCCGTCTTTTTGGCTTGAGCTTTCATCGAGATCATGTTGGACAACTTTATCAACGGTTCATTTATTTTTATGTTCTAAGCGTCAACTTGAGGAAGAGCAGAGGCTGCACGCTGTTACAAACTTTAACATAAACCGCGATTACTTAGCCATATAGAGTGAAGTGAGTGAGATCAAGTGTGTGACAAAGATCTCACTCGAGGGTGTGGAGGCTAGGCTGGTCTAAGCATTCCTCTATCTTGGATAAAGGCAATAATCGTATCAACGCCCTGCTTCGTGTTCATATTGGTAAAAATGAAGGGTTTATCGCCTCGCTGCGCTGTAGCATCACGCTCCATCACTTCAAGAGAAGCGTTTACCTGCTGAGCAAGATCAATCTTATTAATAATCAATAAGTCAGATTTGGTAATACCAGGTCCGCCCTTACGCGGAATCTTATCTCCCGCGCACACATCAATCACGTAGATTGTCAGATCGGATAATTCAGGACTAAAGGTTGCGCTTAAATTATCACCACCACTTTCAACGAACACGAGCTCAAGGCCATCATGCCGAGCCTGAAGCTCGTCAATTGCCGCCAAATTCATGGAAGCATCCTCACGAATCGCGGTATGCGGACAGCCACCCGTTTCAACGCCCATGATCCGGTCTTCCTCTAATGCCTCATGCCTCAGCAAAAACTGCGCATCTTCTTTTGTATAAATGTCATTTGTCACGACCGCCATGTTGTAGCGGTTGCGTAGCTCGGCACAAAGGTTTTTCAAAAGCGCGGTCTTGCCCGACCCGACAGGCCCACCAATGCCGACACGAAGACATTGTGTTGTCATATTAACTCCTAAATAATCTTGAATATTGTGTTTCATGCTGTGCACTGAACAAAACCTGTCCAGGTAGTGAGCCCGCGATCTCAGAACGAGTACTTCCAACAACATGTGAAATGACTGGACGCAATGCAAGCAGAATAGCTTGCGCGTCCGTTTGACCTAATGGAATCGCTTTACACGCTACGGCCGTCTGGTTCTCTAACCAACTCCAAAGAAACGCCGTCTCCAACTCTTCTTGCGATAGATCTAAGGCATTCGCCGCCCAAGCATAGCCAACAAGAAAACTAGGCTTTTGCGGCATGTCCATGCCCTCAACCTTTAACTCTTGCGTCATAATCAGCCTTTTCAAGCTCTGACCCAAGTTTACCTCTTCCATGTACAGTTCGGCCGTTTCGCGACTCGCAAATACCACTTGATTAATGGAATCCAGCTGTCGCTGATTAACTTCCCTAATTGCCTGGTTGATCTGCCTAAGCAAAGGGAGATCAAGATACGCTAGCCCTATCGACATGAAGTCCCTGCACCATTTAAGCAAGCTCTCTCTATCGCTTACAGCTTCATTTTCGATCGCTTTCTCTAGACCTTGAGAATAAGCAAAAGAACCGATTGGTAAGGTTGGGCTTGCCAAATAGAGTAGTCCAAGCAGATTCGCCATTACACGTACCCTTTAGTGATGATGGTGTCCGCCTGCATATGCACCCTGTTCGGGATCGAAGCCGGCGGAGACGGTAGTTGTACGCATGCCGAGCTGCTTCAACATATCTTCTAAAATATAGTCTGGACGCATTCGTAAACGCAGCGCTTCTACTTGAATGGGGACATGGCGATTCCCGAGGTGGTAGCAGCATTTACTGAAGGTAAGCCAATCGTCACAAGTGGCCTCAACAAGGGTTTCGTTCGCAGATTTTACAAGCACCAACTCACCAGAAGAGCACTCTAGAACATCCCCATCACGAAGCACCTTGCCTCGTTCGAGGAAGAGGCCAAGAGGTTCACCGCTAACAGCCGTCGCTTTCAAGCGGCCCTTAGTGCGCTGATCATAGTCGAGAACGACGGTCAGCTCAGGTTCTCTCGGGGGAGCGCCATGAAGATGGAGCTTTTTTACGACTTCAATCATTATTATCCTAACTCGCTCTAAAACAAATAGTACCGCTGAGACAAAGGCAACTCCGCCAGAGGCTCACACTCTAAAAGTACACCATCAGCCTTCACTTCATAGTTTTGAGCATCTACCTCGATGACAGGCATCGCCGCATTATGAATCATGTCTTGCTTACGAACATTCCTTACCGACTTACAGGCACTGACTTCCCGGTTAAGCCCGTATTTTTGTTTAATGTTATCGTCGACCGCTGCTTGAGATACAAATGTTAAAGATGTTGCGTTTACCGCGCGCCCCATCGAACCAAACATCGGCCGATAATGCACAGGTTGTGGTGTTGGGATGGATGCATTCGGATCACCCATTGGCGCTGCCGCGATCATGCCGCCTTTCAGTATCAGGCTAGGTTTCGTTGCGAAGAACGCTGGTTTCCAGAGCACCAAATCGGCTAATTTCCCTACTTCTAAACTACCCACCTCATGTGCGATGCCATGCGTGATTGCCGGGTTGATCGTGTATTTTGCTATATAACGCTTGGCACGAAAGTTATCGCAACCAAGCTCCTGATCTTCTGTTAGCAAGCCGCGTTGTACTTTCATTTTGTGGGCTGTTTGCCATGTCCGGCTAATCACCTCACCAACACGCCCCATCGCCTGAGAATCGGAGGCAATCATCGAGAACGCGCCCAGATCATGCAGAATATCCTCTGCGGCTATCGTCTCTTTTCGAATTCGGGAATCGGCAAATGCAACGTCCTCGGGGATATCTGGGTCGAGGTGATGGCAAACCATCAGCATATCGAGGTGCTCGTCTATCGTGTTGACGGTGTAGGGTCGAGTCGGATTCGTCGATGAAGGCAACACGTTATCGTAACCGCATGCTTTGATAATGTCGGGGGCATGACCGCCGCCTGCGCCCTCGGTATGATAAGTATGAATACCACGCCCTTTGAATGCAGCGATCGTGTCTTCTACAAACCCCGATTCATTTAGAGTGTCTGTGTGGATCGCGACTTGAACATCATATTCCTCGGCGACCGACAAGCAGTTGTCGATCGAGGCCGGTGTCGTACCCCAATCTTCGTGGAGCTTCAGGCCAAATGCGCCTGCTTTGATTTGCTCAGCAATTGGTTCCGGTTGGCTGACATTTCCCTTACCAAGAAACCCGAAATTCATTGGCAAATCGTCCGTTGCCTGCAGCATCTTTTTGATATGCCATGGCCCTGGCGTGCAGGTTGTGGCGTTAGTTCCTGTGGCAGGCCCTGTCCCACCACCAAGCATCGTTGTGGTGCCGGACATCAAGGCTTCTTCGACCTGTTGCGGACAAATAAAGTGAATGTGCGCGTCGACGCCGCCGGCCGTGAGTATCTGCCCCTCCCCTGCGATCACTTCCGTTCCCGGACCAACATTCATGGTTACGCCTTCTTGCGTGTCAGGATTTCCGGCCTTACCTATCGCAACAATGCGGCCTTCTTTAATACCGACGTCAGCTTTAACGATCCCCCAATGATCCAGAATCAGCGCGTTGGTAATAACTGTATCAACCACCTCGCTTGCAAGGGCTTGGCTTTGGCCCATGCCATCGCGAATGACCTTTCCCCCACCGAATTTTACCTCATCACCGTAGTTGGTTAAGTCTTTCTCAACTTCGATAATGATCTCTGTATCACCTAAACGCACTCGGTCACCGGTAGTAGGGCCGAACATGTTGGCATACGCCTGCCTGCTAATCTTGCTCATACATCTCTCCCTAGACCTTACCCATCACATCGCCACGAAACCCAAAGATTTCTCGTTTTCCCGCATAGTCAACAAGTTGAACAGTCCTGGACTGACCTGGCTCAAAACGAACAGCTGTACCGGCAGGGATATCGAGCCGTTTTCCTGTCGCTAAAACTCTATCGAACTCCAGCGCAAGATTGGTTTCGGCAAAGTGATAATGAGATCCAACTTGAATTGGTCGGTCTCCAGTATTTGCAACTTTGATCTCGGTGGCGGTACGACCGGCATTTAGCTCAATCTCACCATCCTGAATAAAATATTCGCCTGGTTTCATAGTGACTCCTAAACGATTGGATTGTGGACAGTGACGAGCTTTGTCCCGTCTGGAAACGTTGCCTCAACTTGAACTTCATGGAGCATGTCTGCGATACCATCCATGACGTCCTCAGCATTCAGAATATTACGGCCTTCGCTCATCAACTCCGCGACTGTTTTGCCATCACGAGCGCCTTCCATTATTGCTGCGGATATGAGTGCGACCGCTTCGGGATAATTTAATTTTACACCCCTTTCCTTACGACGCTCGGCGAGCAATGCGGCGGTAAAAATCAGTAACTTGTCTTTTTCTCTAGGACTCAATTCCATGAATGTTCTCCGGTATTAGGTGAGCCAGATGCGCGGCATAATTGGCTCTGCGCCCAAAACTTGGGGGCGTATATGCTGCCAAATTGAAATGAAGGTATTCCGTAATTGCTCCACGTCTTGCGATAAAGCGCGCACGATTAGGAGTTTGTGTCTGTGTGTAGCACCAATGCTCGTATCCTTAATGTCCAGCGCACTCATATGCTGCCGAATCAATTCTACCCACGTTTTGTATAAGTCCTCTTCTTCGGGTACGGCAATGAACAAGCTCCCCATGTGCTTGTAGCCCATTAGCCCCACAGAGCTCTCGAGAATGACCAGCTCGGGATCGGTGCGAAAGCCTTCATGCAACACTAAATCGCCCTCAATGGAAATCGAGATCTGCTGCGAAAGGCTCCCGGAATCAAACCAGTAACCGCCATAAGGCCGACCAAAGCTCACCATATCCCAAGCAATCAATCTGCCCTTTGCGGACACCTCAATTGTCGTTGAGAGTCGAGCATTTGCACCGTTAAACAAAATATTCTCTTGAGGCAGAAATTCAAGAGAAGCACCGTCACTAACCGACAGCTGTATGTTCTGGGTCTGCACGACGTTTGCACTATCGGCCGAATATATCTTTCCCGCGGACGGAGTAGTAATGAAAGCATTAGCATTAGAGTCGACCGAAACGTCGATATCAATTTGATCGCCGCTCACCATGCCTCCAGGGGGGTGAAGCAGGTAGGTGTGGCATCGACCGTGTTCAGGGTAAAACGGCCTTTGCACTCTTAGCGGTCCTTCAAACTGCATTTTGGATAAAACCGTTTTATCGGACCGTTGACGATAACCAAGCGCGAGTCTCGCTTTCCACGCTCGATTATTGCCATAGGTTGCCGCTTCTGGATGCTTGCTCTCGACGACTAAACTCATATTTTTATTGCTTACTCTAAAGTAGGTTTAGTCTATACGGTTAAATATTTTCGCACCAGATCATCGTTGAGTTCGGTTAAATCTCCCGTCGCTACTTTGCGTCCTCGATCCATAATAATAAAGTTATCGGAGGTTCTTCTAACAAAGGGCAATTTTTGTTCGACCAAAAGAACTGTCAAGCCAATATCTCTGTTCAGTTTACGAATTATGTCTCCAATCTCTTGCACAATGTTTGGTTGAATCCCTTCAGTCGGCTCATCGAGAATCAAAAGCTTAGGGTCAATAACAAGAGCACGACCAATCGCTAGTTGCTGCTGCTGGCCGCCACTTAAGTCGCCACCTCTTCGGTGCCTCATGTCATGCAAGACTGGGAATAGCTCATAAATGAAGTCAGGGATTTGCTTCGCCTTGTCTTTTCGAATTGGCAAGCCGATCTGAAGATTTTCTTCAACTGTGAGCATGGGGAAAATCTGTCTTCCCTGCGGCACGTACCCGATTCCAGCGGGCGCGCGCCCTTCTGCTGAAATTTTTGTTAGATCAATGCCATCGAACATAATTGTCCCGCTTGCAGGCTTTAGTAAGCCCATGACACAGGACAACAGTGTCGTTTTTCCGACACCATTTCGTCCCATTAAACATGTACACTTGCCCGCCTCGATCTCGATGTCCAGATCCCAAAGAGTATGGCTCTCACCATAAAATTGATTCAGGTTTGATATTTGTAGCATGGTTACTCTCCGAGATAGACTTCTTTAACGCGCGGGTTGTTTTGGACATCGTCCATGCTTCCCTCTGCCAAAACAGAACCTTGATGAAGCACTGTGACGGTTCGAGCAATTGAGCGGACAAAGTCCATATCATGCTCAACGACCACGACGGAGTGCTTGCCCTCCAAGGAAATTAGAAGTTCTGCGGTTCTATCCATCTCCTGATGCGTCATGCCAGCCACTGGTTCATCTACGAGCAACAATCGTGGTTTTTGCATAATCAGCATGCCTATTTCTAGCCACTGCTTCTGACCGTGCGACAACGAGCCAGCGCGTTTTAAACCTTCATCTTGCAAGCCAATGAGCTCAAGCGTTTCCTCAATTAATAGCAATTGCTCCGAAGTCAGCTTCGCAAAAAGATTACCTAAGACCGCTTTGTTGCCTGCCATCGACAGCTCAAGGTTCTCGAAAACACTTAGCTCTTCGAAGACCGTGGGTTTTTGGAATTTACGGCCAATCCCGGCCTCTGCGATTTCTGGCTCGGTCATCTTAAGAAGATTGATCTTCTGCCCGAAATACACGCTTCCCGTATCGGGCTGGGTTTTGCCGGTGATGATATCCATCATCGTGGTTTTTCCAGCGCCGTTAGGGCCGATGATGCAGCGAAGCTCGCCCTCGTTTATATAAAGATTTAAATCGTTGATTGCCTTGAAACCATCAAAGCTCACGCTGACGTCTTCCATATAAAGAATGCAGCCCTTCCGTACATCAAGATCGGGGTTCTCAGTTGGTTGTATGAAATCGAATACGTGATCTTTGTCTCTCACCGCATCGATATAATTCATGATTGGATTGCTCATGCTGCAGCCTCCTTACGTCCGATTAGGCCAGCAATGCCTTTGGGTAAGAAGATTGTTGTAATCACAAACAAGCCGCCGAGAGCAAACAGCCATACTTCCGGCAATACGCCAGTAAAATACGTCTTCGCGTAATTCACCGCGATCGCACCAACGACCGCACCGTAAAGCGTAGCCCGGCCACCTAACGCGACCCAGACGACGAGCTCAATGGAATTTAACGGTGAGAATTCATTTGGATTAATGATGCCTACTTGAGGCACATACAAAGCACCGGCAATGCCTGCTAGCGCCGCAGAGAAGGTCCAAATCCATAGTTTGAAATTCTCTACTTTGTAGCCAATAAAGCGGGTTCGAGACTCAGCATCACGAATCGCCATTGCTACACGCCCCAGCTTTGACGTGACAATAAAGCGACAAGCAAGATAACCAAAGGCCAAAGCAACGGCCGACAGAGTAAATAACGTCAGTCGTGTCGCGTCAGATTGTAAATCAAAACCTAAAATGTCTTTGAAATCGGTTAAGCCATTGTTACCACCAAAGCCCATTTCGTTTCGATAAAACGCCAACATCAATGCAAATGTAAGCGCCTGGGTAATGATCGACAGATACACGCCTGTCACTCGCGACCGAAAAGCGAGCCACCCGAAAACAAAAGCCAGCACACCAGGTGCAACGACTACCATTAATGCAGCAAACCAAAATTGATCGAACCCTTGCCAAAACCAAGGTAACTCGCTCCAATTAAGGAACACCATAAAATCCGGCAATAAAGGGTCGCCATATACACCTCGGTCTCCGATCTGCCGCATAAGATACATACCCATCGCATAACCACCGAGCGCGAAGAACGCACCATGGCCTAAGCTAAGTATTCCCAAATAACCCCAGATCAAATCGACGGCTACAGCGAGAAGCGCAAAAGTAAGATACTTGCCCAGCAAGGTTACGGTGTAAGTTGGTATATGCAGCGCACTGCCTGGAGAGAAAACCGTATTGCAAATGATGACTAATACGGTGACTGCCGCGAGGACCGCCAAAAACGTTTTCGTCGCTCTATCGAAAACCACGTTCTGATTCATATTTTTTGAAGTTAACATCTTAAGCCTCCGCTGCTCGACCTTTTTGCGGGAACAAGCCGCGCGGTTTTTTCTGTATGAACAGAATGATAAATACCAGCACAAGAATCTTGGCAAGCACAGCACCGGAAACAGGTTCCAGAAGTTTGTTGGCCACACCTAAAGACATGCCAGCCACCAACGTTCCCCATAGGTTTCCTACACCACCAAAAACGACAACCATGAAGGAGTCAATGATATAAGACTGACCTAAGTTAGGGCCAACGTTTGTCAATTGACTAAGCGCTACTCCCGCAACTCCCGCAATCCCGGAGCCTAATCCGAACGTCAATGCGTCCACCCACTCCGAACGTACACCCATTGCACGCGCCATTTCTCTATTCTGCGACACTGCACGTACCTGAAGACCAAGAACCGTCTTTTTGAGGATAAAGAACAACAATGCAAACACAGCCAAACAAAAAATAATGATGTACAACCTGTTTAGCGTGAGGGAGAAAATCGGGTTGATATCAATCGAGCCAGACATCCACTCTGGTGTCTCTACGCTGCGATTAAGAGGCGAAAAGATACTACGCACCGCTTGCTGCAATACTAAACTGATGCCGAACGTCGCCAATAGCGTTTCTAAAGGTCGTCCTTTTAAAAACTGAATCACACCACGCTCAATAGCAATACCCACCAAACCGGATACGACAAAAGCGGCCGGAATCGCAACAATAATGGATGCGCCAATCGAATCCGGCATGAGCAACTGAATCACATAGGTTGTATAAGCGCCTATCATGATCAATTCGCCGTGCGCCATATTGATACAGCCCATTACACCAAAGGTAATCGCGAGCCCAATCGCCGCAAGCACCAATACCGACCCAAGACTTAGACCAAAAAAGATGGTCTCCATCCAGCCGTAAAACTCGGCTTTATCCTGTATTTTTGCGAGCGCTTTTTCGGCTGCTGCGGAGAAAGGTGCCTCACCCTTTTCAACAACTTTTTGTAGTCGGTTTCGCACTTGAGGTTGGAGGCTTTCGGAAAGCGTTTCGATCGCCTTGAGCTTGATGGATGTATTCTCGCTTTCTAGTGAGTCTAGCGCTATGACGCTATCCAACAAGAACAGTATGTCTGCATTTTTCTCAACTTGTCTTTGCTCGTGGACAATTTCAAGTGCTGTTTCGTCTGCACCAGAGAGTAACGACTCCACCGCTGCTTGCCGTTTCTCCACATTACTATGCTGGAGGTTTTTGGCTGCGAGATAAGCCCGAATTTCACGACGCAGATTATTATTAACAGGAACGCGTTTTATAGCCCGCTTTTTGGTAATGAGTTCCGATTTAGATGGTTCATTTAAGTAGACAACCTGCATACCCTCACTCGACTTAGATTCGAGTACCACAAGTTGTTTTTGTTTTTTATGGCGGTACAGATCGCCATTCAATAGAGCTTCTAGCGCCATATCAGCGCTTTCATTTTTTGATGCGATGAGCTTACTCACGCCTTGCTCAACTTTT
>NZ_LWFU01000423.1:0-1923 GCF_001635135.1 Oleiphilus sp. HI0080 | reverse complement strand
TCTTCAGAAATAACCGTTGCGCCAGTCAATATAGCGATATCCTGAAGCATTTCTTTACGACGATCTCCAAAACCAGGCGCCTTAACAGCCGCCACTTTAACAATGCCGCGCATATTGTTTACAACCAATGTTGCAAGAGCTTCGCCTTCGATATCTTCAGCGATGATCAACAATGGCTTGCTTGCTTTTGCAACATTCTCTAGCACAGGAAGCAGCTCACGAATGTTTGAGATCTTCTTATCGACCAGAAGGATGAATGGGCTTTCAAGCTCAGCACTCATATTATCCTGATTATTGATAAAGTATGGTGATAGGTAACCGCGATCAAACTGCATCCCTTCAACTACGTCTAGCTCATCTTCAAAGCCGCTGCCTTCTTCAACAGTGATAACGCCTTCTTTGCCAACCTTTTCCATCGCTTCTGCAATGATGTTGCCAACGGAGCTATCGCTGTTTGCAGAGATAGTACCTACCTGCGCAATGGATTTTGTATCGTTACATGGCTGAGCGAATCCTTTTACAGCCTCAACAGCGACAGAAACACCTTTGTCGATGCCGCGCTTGAGATCCATTGGGTTCATGCCAGCAGCAACTGCTTTCAAACCTTCATTAACGATGGCTTGAGCTAGCACTGTCGCTGTCGTAGTACCGTCACCAGCTGCGTCATTAGTTTGAGACGCAACTTCTTTCACCATCTGCGCGCCCATATTTTCAAACTTATCAGCAAGCTCGATCTCTTTCGCAACGGAAACGCCGTCTTTTGTTACTGTCGGAGCGCCGAACGACTTATCCAGAACGACGTTACGACCTTTCGGTCCAAGAGTAACTTTTACCGCATCAGCCAAAACATTAACGCCGGCCAACATACCTTGGCGAGCTGCATCGCCAAACTTCACATCTTTTGCTGTCATATTTCTAAATCCTGTTTACGTATTTATGAGTCGAAATGAGTCGAAAACTTGAAGTGAATTAAGCTTCGATGATGCCGTAAATCTCGTTCTCGGCCATGATCAATAGCTCTTCGCCATCGATCTTTACTGTGTTACCAGCGTATTGACCAAAAACTACGGTATCACCAGCCTTTACAGCCATTGCTTGTACATCACCGTTGTCGAGCAACTTGCCCGATCCCACAGCCACAACCTCGCCCTGTGAAGGCTTTTCAGTCGCACTGCCTGGCAATACAATTCCTCCAGCGGAGGTGGTTTCTTCTTCTTTGCGACGTACAACAACACGATCGTGTAATGGACGGATTTTCATCTCAATGATTCTCCTAACAGGTTATCAATCCAGTTAAATAGTTCTCTTGCGAGTTTTTCTATAAAAACACAGTCCTTTCAAATTCAAGGAGTGCGTATCTAAGTGATGGGATAAGTTGGGCCACGCATCTTCATTTCAAGGGGTACATGAATAATTTTTTTGCTTTTTTAAGGGTCTATCCGCTTGTCTTTTACTTCAACATACTCTGCATCAATTACCACATTGCCATTTTCACTCTCAACATGGGTTTTTCGATATTCCGCTTGACCAGCATCGTAGCTTTGGTAAGCGGTCTGTCCAGACACCACCATCCGTTTTGCCACCCCTTTTGCTAATTCTCGGCGAATAGCCGGGCTCAACAAAGCAAAACCTATCGCATCGGTGACAAACCCAGGAGTAAGTAGCAAGGCACCCGCCACTGCGAGCAGCAGACCCTCGCCTATTTCAGACACAGGTAACGCGCCATACTGCGCTTTTCGCTGAGCACGCATCAACGTGCTTAAACCTTGATGCTTTAGCAGATTAACCCCAATGATCGCCGTTAATAAAACTAGAGCTACGGTATACCAAGCGCCGATTAGAGAGCCCACTTTTATCAGGATCAGCATCTCGAGAATCGGCATTACAATAAAAAGAACAAACAAAACGCGCACAAGCACACCT
>NZ_LWFU01000422.1:0-4025 GCF_001635135.1 Oleiphilus sp. HI0080 | reverse complement strand
CGCATAACTTTGGCTCGAGGGTCGAAGTTCTTATAGACGCGATGGCCGAATCCCATAAGGCGGAACGGGTCGTTCTTGTCCTTGGCTTTGGCAACGAACTCGTCAATGTTGGCAACGTCACCGATCTCATTAAGCATACTTAGAACGGCTTCATTTGCACCGCCGTGTGCTGGCCCCCACAGAGCTGCGATACCTGATGCGATACACGCAAAAGGATTTGCACCAGTAGAGCCGGCTAGACGAACTGTCGAGGTTGACGCGTTTTGCTCATGGTCGGCATGAAGCATAAAAATACGGTCCATCGCGCGAACAATTGCAGGGTCAAATGAGACATCTCCTGCAGGAGTGCTGAACATCATGTGAAGGAAGTTCTCAGCGTAATCTAGGCTGTTGCGTGGATAGATGAACGGTTGTCCGATGGAGTATTTGTAGCACATCGCGGCGATCGTCGGCATCTTCGCGATTAGGCGGAATCCGGCGATCTCACGGTCTTTAGCGTCGGAAATATCCATAGAGTCGTGATAGAACGCGGACAATGCACCAACGACACCGCACATGATCGCCATCGGGTGAGCATCGCGACGAAAGCCTCGGAAAAACTGGTGTACTTGGTCGTGAACCATTGTGTGGTTGCGCACAGTGGCGCGGAATGACTCACTCTCTTCTTTGGAAGGAAGTTCTCCGTGAAGGAGTAGGTGGCATAACTCGAGGTAGTCGGAGTTTTCAGCTAGCTGATCGATTGGGTAGCCGCGGTGTAGAAGAACACCCTTGCCGCCATCAATGTAGGTGATTGATGACTCACATGCCGCTGTGGAAACGAACCCTGGGTCATAAGTAAACAGGCCTTCGGACACAAGGCCGCGTACGTCGATTACGTCAGGGCCTACTGTGCCGGAATACATTGGTAAGTCGATGGTTTTACCATCTACCAATAACTGAGCCTTTTTATCAGTCATTGCGCTCTCCTATTGCTCAATACTACCCAAAGCGATGGCTTCGCTCCGGTTTTTATGGTGTTCGGACTATTATTGCAAAACGCTGCTATCGCGTCACTAATACTAATGTAGCAAACGGTGCGAAGCATTGTTATTGCAAGGTTGTTGCTCGAGCGATTTGAAGGTTTTGGGCTGCTTAGCCCCCTAGTATCGTCAGTGGCGGTTCACTATAGGGGGTTAGCCATAATTGTCAATCGTCGCCGCTATAACTAGCCTGAATAACCATAAAAATTAATACTTTGTTTGTGTTTGTTGTCCTGCCTCAATATAATTCTGGCGCCGAATCACAGCTGTTTTTCGCCGCTTGACGATTCTGTACTATGGTTGCTCGCAACCAACGTCGATGTGCAGTGATATAAAATTGATTTTCATGCGTATCGTTTCCGCCAGTTAAGCGTTTTGTCGCTTGTCACTTTAAATGAGAGAAGAGAGCCGTGGAGAATAAAAGACCAGTCAATCTAGATTTGACTCAATTTAGCTTCCCTTTGCCTGCGCTTACTTCGATTGCGCACCGTATTACCGGTGTCGCTTTATTCGTAGGTTTGGTGTTTTTAATGTATGGACTGGATTTGTCCCTTCAAAGCGAAGAAGGCTTTAATCAGGCCAAAGCCTTATTGGATTCGTTCTTGGCGAAACTGATCATTTGGGGAGTTGTCTCCGCATTGCTCTATCACTTGGTCGCCGGAATCAAGCATTTGATTATGGATACAGGTGTTGGTGAAACTCTAGAGGGCGGTTTGCTTGCTGCAAAAGCAACGATCGTCATCTCTGTTGTACTAATTGTTCTCGCTGGAGTATGGATATGGTAGCTAGTGTTACGAGCTTGGGTCGAAATGGCCTCTATGATTGGCTGATTCAGCGATTTACAGCTGTAATTTTGGCGGCCTACACAATTTTTATTTTGGGGTATTTGGTTCTTAACCCTGATTTGAGTTATGCGCAATGGAGTGGTTTATTCGATTGTACTCCGATGCGTATATTTTCTCTTCTAGCTCTTTTCTCGATTGGCGCCCACGCATGGGTTGGTCTTTGGACTATTTCTACTGACTACATGAAGGCGACGGGTGTTCGAGTTATTTTTCAAGCTGTATGCGGTGTGGCGATGTTCGCCTACGTCGTGTGGGGCGTTCAGATTTTGTGGGGGTAGTCTAAATGAAAGGATTAAGGACGCTAAACTACGATGCTATCGTAATCGGCGGCGGCGGTTCCGGAATGCGTGCTGCATTGCAGCTAACAGAGTCAGGCGTTAAGACTGCTTGTATCACGAAGGTGTTTCCTACTCGTTCCCATACGGTATCTGCGCAA
This sequence comes from Oleiphilus sp. HI0080, assembly GCF_001635135.1. Classification (NCBI taxonomy): domain Bacteria; kingdom Pseudomonadati; phylum Pseudomonadota; class Gammaproteobacteria; order Oceanospirillales; family Oleiphilaceae; genus Oleiphilus; species Oleiphilus sp. HI0080. Next base: position 1,725 of record NZ_LWFU01000422.1, on the reverse strand, counting down.
GGTGGTATTACCTGTGCGATTGCGAGCGCGGATCCAAACGATGATTGGCGTTGGCACATGTACGACACCGTTAAGGGGTCGGATTATATTGGTGACCAGGACGCGATTGAATACATGTGTTCTGTCGGACCGCAAGCCGTATTTGAACTAGATCATATGGGATTGCCTTTCTCGCGAACAGAAGAGGGTCGTATTTATCAGCGTCCTTTTGGTGGTCAGTCTAAGGGGCCGGATGATCCAACTCAGGCTGCGAGAACGTGTGCTGCCGCGGATAGAACCGGCCACGCTCTTCTTCATGCTTTGTATCAAGGCAACCTTAAAGGTGGCACTACTTTCCTCAATGAGTGGTATGCCGTAGATCTTGTTAAGAACCAGAAGGGCGCAGTTGTTGGCGTAATCGCAATCTGCATTGAGACTGGTGAAACGGTCTATGTGAAGGCGAAAGCAACGGTAATGGCTACGGGTGGGGCAGGCCGTATCTATCAGTCAACGACGAATGCCTTGATTAACACTGGCGACGGTATGGGTATGGCATTGCGTGCTGGGTTCCATGGCCAAGACATGGAAATGTGGCAGTTCCACCCAACCGGTATTTATGGTGCAGGTACTCTGGTCACAGAGGGTTGTCGCGGCGAGGGTGGTTACCTGATTAATAGTGAAGGTGAGCGATTCATGGAGCGATATGCTCCAAATGCGAAGGATCTTGCCGGTCGTGATGTTGTTGCTCGCTCTATGGTTCTCGAAATTCTTGAGGGCCGTGGGTGCGGTCCAAATAAAGACCATGTCTTGCTTAAGCTTGATCACCTAGGTGAAGAGACTTTGAATCTTCGTCTTCCGGGTATCTGTGAGCTTTCCAAGACGTTTGCCCATGTCGATCCTGTTAAGGCGCCGGTTCCAGTTGTTCCTACGTGTCATTACATGATGGGCGGCATTCCTACCAATATTGGTGGTGAGGCGATCATGCAGAATCCGGATGGAACGGATCAGATTATTGAGGGTCTATACGCTTGTGGCGAAGCGGCATGCGTATCAGTGCATGGTGCGAATAGGCTTGGGGGTAATTCGCTTCTTGATCTTGTTGTGTTTGGTCGCGCAGCTGGTTTACAAATAGAGAAGTCGATTCGCGAAGGTTTGACTCATGATGAGGCAAGCGATTCCGATATAGAGAGTGCCTTAACTCGCCTCAATCGTCTTAACAGCTCTTCTAGCGGTGAAAGTTCTGTCGCGATTAAAGAAGACCTTCAGAAGACGATGCAGCTATACTTCGGCGTATTTCGTGAGGGAGAAAGTATGCAGAAAGGTCTCAAGCTGCTTGATGAAATCGGAGAGCGCCTCAAGAACGTATACTTGGACGACAAGAGCCAGGCTTTTAACACCGCGCGGATTGAGGCTTTGGAACTCGACAACCTCTATGAAACTGCAGTGGCGACGGCGATTAGTGCTGAGGGGCGTAAGGAGAGTCGAGGAGCGCATGCTCGCAACGACTTCACTGAGCGTGACGATGAGAACTGGCTGAAGCATTCTATCTTCAACCCGGTCACGAAGGAGTTGACTAAGCGGGACGTTAATTTCGCACCGAAAACCGTTGAGGCTTTCCCGCCTAAAATACGTTCTTACTAGGAGATATCAATGTTAGTTAGTATTTATCGATACAATCCTGAGAAAGACCAAGTGCCTTACATGGAAGATGTTGAGGTTGAGATTCCTGAAGGTAAGGATTTGATG
>NZ_LWFU01000421.1:0-11134 GCF_001635135.1 Oleiphilus sp. HI0080 | reverse complement strand
CGCCTCTCCCGCGACACAACAAACAGACACGCCAACTACGCGCGCTGCCATGTAGTCCAAACTAGTGGTTTCGGTGTCAAACGCGAAATAAGGCGCGGCTTTTAGTTTTTCTAACCAAGATTCGAATACCGTTTTGTCTAGCACCGTTTCATAGTTTGCCGGAACGGTATCTGGAATTATGGGACTCGCGGCTTGAGGGGAGAAATCATTGGCTTGCGTGGCCGCTGAAGAAGGAGTGCTCTCTGCGCCCTTGTTACCATTTAGTGCAGTGATTAAAGACTTGAATTCCAGCTCGGTGTAGAGTGCTTTTAAGTTGTCAGTATCTTGCTCGTTATGGGCTATTTCTGCTAGCCCTTGTTCGAGCTCAATATCGCACTTAATCGTGGCGAGATCGTAGGAGAGCGGTAGCATTTCAAGTGCATTGCGAAGGTTTTCGCCAATCTTGCCGCCAACCTTGTCTGCATTTTCCATCACGCCATCTAGTGACTCGAATTGTGCTAACCACTTAACGGCCGTCTTCGGGCCGCACTTTGGTACGCCGGGAATGTTATCTACGCTGTCGCCGACTAACGCAAGATAGTCGATGATTTGAGATGGTTTCACGCCAAATTTTTCGACAACGCCTTGTTCATCCATAAAGGTGTTGGTCATGGTGTTCATTAACGTCACATGCTCTGTCACCAACTGAGCCATGTCTTTATCGCCAGTCGATACGATAACATCTAGTTTCTGTTCTGTAGCTTGGCGTGCAAGCGTGCCGATAACATCGTCCGCTTCAACATCTGGGATCACGAGCAAAGGCAGGCCCATGGCCTTAATAATGTCGTGAATCGGTTGTATCTGGCTGCGCAAATCCTCCGGCATAGGAGGGCGATTGGCCTTGTAATCGGGATACATGTCGTGACGAAAGTTTTTGCCTTTTGCATCAAAGACAACAATGATTTTTGATTCGGGATAGTCGCTAACGAGGCGACGAATCATGTTGATGACACCTTTTATCGCTCCGGTAGGCTGGCCCTTGGAGTTGTTTAGAGGCGGGAGTGCATGGTAGGCGCGAAATAAGTACGATGAACCATCGACGAGAACGGCTGGGGCTGTAGCGGTCATTGAATCACTAATTGTTTTGTGGTTTTGAAAGCATGCTATAGTAGGGAAAAACGCCACAAGCTTAAACCTTAAACACCAACAACCCTCGTGTTTTGATTTTCATAAGAAGGATTCCATGACCTCTTCACGCGCACACTTATTTCTTGCCTTACTGTTTAGCCTCTCAATCTGGAGTGCGGTGACCCATGCTGAGGAACCCAGAACTGGTGAGCAGCCTGACATTGTTATTCGTGAAGAAGAGAATAAAACGTTCTACGAGTATCGTGTTGGCGGTGTGCTGAAAGAGATAAAAGTGGTTCCAAAAATTGGCCCCGTGTATTACTTGGTACCTGCCGACGGGGATGGTTGGATTCGTGAAGAAAAGTCTCAGATGCTGGTACCAAAATGGGTTTTGTTTGAATGGTAAATAAAACACCAAAAAGTTAGAACTTAGTATGAATATTCTAAAACTGCTTGGTACGATTTCCTCAACTTAGGTAGTTGCTGCTTTTAAAAAAAGAGCACTGGCCGAGGAGTCTTTCATCTAGGATATTTTTAGGAGAGTTATCATGGCTAAGATCAAAACTTACCAAGAGCAAGTTCAAGACGTAGTAGCAAAAGCAATCGACGCAGTAGAAGGTCAGTACAAAGCACTTGCTGGTGCATCTTTCGGTTACGCTGAAAAGTACTACAACGTTGAAACTGTTAAAACCAAGCACGACGAAGTTATTGCTCTTGCAACTGACAAAGCACGTGACGTAAACAAGCTTGTTGGTTCTTATGCTGGCGACCTTATCGCTAAGTTTGAGAAAGAAGAAGCGCCAAAGAAAGCAGCAGCTAAAAAGCCTGCAGCGAAAAAAGCTCCGGCTAAGAAGCCTGCAGCGAAAAAAGCGCCTGCTAAAAAAGCAGCAGCAACTGCTTAAGCATCCGCTTAAATAGTGATTGAAAAAGGAGGCCCATGGCCTCCTTTTTTTATGCCTGTCTCATATTGATCTAGATTAACTTCATGAGAAGAGATCCCTTTATCCGCCGAATTTGCAGTGTCTTCGTATCAGTTAACGCATCACAGCGGACATGTTCAATATGGCGAGATCACAGCGATTTTGGTTAAAAGCGGGCGTCGCACAAAATAAATGCACACCCTTTTCCCTAAGCTCCCTTCATTGATTAGGTTGATATGCAGTCGACAAAAATCTTCGTATGTTTTTATAAGAAAGCAAAAAAGTGGACGCGTCTATTTGATCAGAATACAGGTAGACCTCTGCTAGCAGCCCCATATAAGCTTGATACTCGAGAACGTGTCGATCAAATGAGGATTGGCATGTTTCAGAAACAATACTGAAATCGAACCCACTTCCTGCGTTTAAAGTACGCAGGAGCTTTGAAGCTTCATTCAATCTGTCTTCCTTAGTGCTTCTAAGACCCACAACTGCAATATTTAACTTTGATAACTCATGTGCTAGCGGGCATCGATTGACAGCCCAGCCATAGTACATGTGGGACAACTCCATCAAGTTCGACACTAACGTTTCGTGTCGTTGGCTATCTTTTTTTAAAAAATGATTTGCTGATACTAATGCCAAACGAACACAATGCTCGCTGCGCTCAGTGCATAAATTTTCTTTGACATAGCCTGCCAAAGGAGGAGGTAAGTGCGTTACGACCGCATTGACTAACAATAAATCTTCATCTTCTAGGTTGACTTCCGATTTAAGGACTTTAAAAAACAAGTCTTCATCTGGAAAAACGTTCAGTATTTCTGCCTTTGCTCGCTGATCAATGTAAACGGCATAAAGCGCGACACTTACAATAACAACAAGCACGACAAATGATATTACTCGCAAGAAATCGCTCAATTTGCTCACTTCTCCTTTCAACTACCCTTTTTATCTTTCGACAAAGACAAGAGTGAAGCACCGGGAGCGAAAGGACATTGGTGAAGGCTATTGAAATAACAACTAATCGCTTGGTAATTTTTATAGTGCACTAACCACTAATCCCTGTAATGAATAAATATCTTTTTCAAGGATAAAGCACCGAGCGATATATGTCTGCTATTTGGTGATAACTGACGCAGAGGTGCGAAGGATTTATAGCCCGCTAAAGAGGATGCGCGGATGTCGTTATAGTAAGGAATAGAACGCTGTTCTTTTTTGCAAATCGATGCTTGAAGGCAGTCTATCAAGAGTTTGATCTCGGGTGGTTCCTGAAGTGCCAACTTACTATTACTTCAATGCGGAATATTTCTCACTTTCGTTATTGCACGATACTCATGTTTAGCCCAAAAGCACTCAGGTATTTCGTTAAGGAGCGCTCTCTATTTCTGTGCAAGGTTTGCATCTGCACGCCGTGGGTAAACTCCACTTCAGTATTTTTTCGTTCTTTTAACTCAAGCGTCGCTGTGGCGGGTAGCTTCAGATCGGCAAAAAGCGCATCCATTGTGTGCTTGCCTGCTCGGCTGAGCAGGTAATCGCCTTCTGAGAATAATAAGTCGGTGCGGATTGCGATGCTCGGAGAGGCTTGAGGCGCACTTATGATTATACGACCCTTGAGGTTTAATTGTTCAACGCGTTCGTTAAGCGTATTGGAGGGCCAAGTTACTTCGATTGCTGCATCGCTAGACGTCTCGATAGCGTTTTCTGCTTTTGATAAATGTAGAGCGTTAGAGTCGATCGTGCTGATGGGCAGCGCATTAGAAAGCATATGCTGAACGCCGCTAGCCTGCGCGGCGATTAAGGCCAATACAAAGAGTACGGCCAGTGTGATGGGCCTGGTATTGTCGGTCGCCTGAGACATATATGGGGTGATCTGACTCTGAGCAAAGCCTGTTTGAACACGCATGTTTACGATGCTCTTTGCCCACTAAAGAAAGAGCTGTTCTTTTGCCTCGTTGCTTTCGCTACCGATCTTGGCTCAACGGCGCGAACATTTTTTAATACCTCTAGACCATTGGTCATGCCTTCGAGTTGCGCCCTAATTTGTGCAGGTGTTTTGTGTTGCAGGATCATGATCAGGCCTTCTGCTGACAAGCGCAGTGTGTGATCTTCAAGTTCCAGCATGGCCCACAGCTTAAGAGAGAGAGTTTTTAATACCAATGTATTCAATAGCAGGGCGAATGCGAGTGCGATGAGAGCTGGCATGCCGATGATTCCTGCACTTTCTGTGCTGTCAGCGGAGAGTTGAATGATCAAGGTGCAGACGGAAACCAGTAACGCAACTGGTAGCAGGTTTGAGTTAACCCCCTCAATCATTGCAATAGTTTTCTGGCGCTGTTGACGGGTGCTTTCAATCTGCCAGCTTAGTGTCTGTGTCGCATCTTCTTCAGAGTACTCTTCTCGCGCGGCGATCAGGCCTGTGCGCACGAGGCTTTTATCCATCGTCGCAAGTTCTTTATCGATGAGCGCAAACTGTTTACGAAACCATAGTTTTGAGAAACCGACGACTTGAACGATGATGCTCTGCTCGTTTGATTCGGGCTCTTTTAAGTCACGTTTTAGGGTTGCGGGTAATGCTTTGAGCGATGCCCAAGAGTGATTAATGACGATAAGGAGGCACGATAACAACAAAAGCGTTGCGATGCCGAGGATGCTTAGCCACATAGGTTGCTCCTAAGGTAGTACAAATTTCTGACACAAAAACAGCGATATTGTGAAAGAAGCAATTATTGCGCCTAAGATGGTTGGCTAACGTATAAATCCGCTATGTTAGTTGGCTTTGCGTGTCTTTGTCGTGACGTAGGCGTTGATCAAGTTGGTTGAGTCGTTCTGGTGTGCCAACATCGAGCCAGAATGCACGCATTTCTGAGCCGTAAAGACCGCCTTGTTGCGCGAGCTGTCTTAGGATGGGGCCAAGCGGTGCCGGGCCGGGTGGCAATTGGGTAAACACACTCGGGCGGTACAAGCCGATTCCGCTATACGTGCGTGCGTTATGTGCACTATCAGCTTGGTCAGCTTTGATTGATAGGCGCGCACAGCCAGTGTGATCCATCCCGTGGATGTCGAAATCGCCGGAAGGATTGTGACAGGGGTTTTGGCAGAGCAACAGGTTTGCCTGCACTTGGCGGTGCGCATGGAGAGCATGATCCAGCCAAGGGCTTAAATCTTCTTCAAAATAGACATCGCCATTAATGAGCAAAAAAGGCGCATCGTTTTTCGTTTTCAGGGACGCAAGCGCGTTGACGATGCCGCCGGCCGTTTCAAGAAGAGCCTTCTCAGGATAAATGTCGATTTTTAGACGGTGTTGCCAGTTCTGTTCCAAGTGGTCAATAACAAGGTGCCCAAGCCAGTGTGTATTGATGGCGACGCGCTCAACTCCGAGAGATTCAAGCCTCTCTAGATGATAATCAATCAATGGTTTTTGGGCGGCTTTCAGAAGCGGCTTTGGGCAGTGGTCAGTGAGTGGCCGCATGCGCGACCCCAGACCTGCTGCCAGTATCATCGCTCTCATTGTGTTGGCTCTAGCGTATGCGATGCGACGAAGTCCAGCATTGGCTGCTCAATTCGGTGTTTCAGTAGTGCGTGCAGGTTGTGCAGTTCGTTATGCCGCGCGGTTTGCGTCAGTATGTAGTTAAATGTTCTTGGGATATCGTTAAGATAGCCAAACTTGCCGTCGCGCAGGGCGAGTCTTGCGAAAATACCTGCGGCTTTCATATGACGCTGAATGCCCATGAGATCGAATTGCTTGAGGAAACTCGCTTCGTTCTCTTCGCGCACAGCTTCAATGGTCGATGTTTGTTTGTAGTTGAGCGCTAATTCTTTGACCAAAGTTGGATTCAGCTCGATATAACAATCGCGTAGTAGCGAGACTAAATCATAGGTGACAGGGCCAAATACGGCGTCTTGAAAGTCGATGATCCCCACTTTTCCAGACGGCAGAGACATTAGATTTCGCGAGTGATAATCTCGATGAACCGCACACTGCGTTTGCGAAAGCGCACTTTCTATGAGCGCTTCAAACGACTGCTCTATGGTGGCTTGCTCGCTTTCAGTGAGCGAAATGTGCAGTGCTGTGCCAATGAGCCAGTCCGTGAACAAAGCAAGTTCTCGTTTGAGAAGTGCGCGATCATAGGTCGGGAGATGCTTTGCGCCCCGGAGATCCTGAATACCCTTAAGTGAGTGAATCGCGCTTGTGTAGACGGAGTGCTGTTCTTCGAGAGGTTTTTTGTCCACCATTTGAAACAGCAGCGTGTCGCCAAAGTCTTCAAGAAGTAAAAAGCCTTGCTCTAGGTCGATGGCGAACAGCTCAGGTAGGAGAACACCCTGTTCACGCCATGCTTTTGTGATTTCTACAAACGGGTGGCAATCTTCTTTTTCGGGTGGCGCATCCATCACGATGAAACTTTGGTTGTTCGAGTTCTTGACGCGAAAATAGCGTCGAAAACTGGCATCTCCAGCCACGCTCTCGAGAGGCGGTGTTGGCGTTGTGTGATTGGGTAGGTTGGCGCGCAACCAATCGTGTAACTGCTCGATTCTTTCTGGCATCAAAGGAGGGTTCCGTAAGGCGCGTGTTATTTAATCTTTTTGCGCTAAAGTTAGGCGTAATCCAAGCATCCTAATCAAAAAGTTAAATGACATCAAAGGTGCCAGAGTTTATCATTCAAGAAGTTCCTATCCCCCTCTTAATTGCCCTGAATCTGTTCGAGGTTTTGCATGTGCCGTAAGTTGAAGCAGTGTTGCTTCTTGATGCCGCTAACGCTGTTGGCATGCTCGGTAGCATTTGCGGAAACGCGCGGAGAAACTGAGCCTGCAGGTGCATGCAGAAAGCCTGAGCTTCCCGTTCTTTATAAGTCTTCTCCCAGCGATCAGGCGGAAACCTTAGATATTGATCCAACCGTCACGGTGCATGCCAATTCTGTTGAATATCGCGAGAACAATCGATTGGAGCTAGAGGGCCAAGTTGAGATCAGCAAACAGGGGTATTACGCACGCAGTGATACGGCGGTTATTGACCAGTCTAAGAACGAGGCTGCACTTGAGGGGCATATTGTCATTCAAGGTCCGCAAATGCATATGACGAGCGACTCGGCAGAAGTCAATTTGACGGAAGGCAGTGCAACGCTGCACAACGCTGATTTTATTGAGCCCGAGACAGGCCTGCGTGGTCGCGCTGAGATGATTGATCAGCAGGATGAGTTGCATCTAACGATACGCGAGGGAACTTTTACAACGTGTCAGGAAGAAGTGCCGGATTGGTCGTTTAGTGCCTCTGAGATTGAGTTAGACCAAGAAGAAGGCGTCGGTTCAGCGAGTCATGCGCGATTCAATATTCTTGACGTGCCCGTGCTCTACGTGCCGTGGTTTACCTTTCCGATTGACGATCGTCGAAAGTCTGGTTTTTTGTATCCGACGATCGGAACGTCCAATGTTGACTCTGGCCTCTACGTGTCGACTCCCTATTATCTGAATCTTGCACCGAATTATGATGCAACGATTACGCCCAACTGGATTGGGGGGCGAGGCGCGTATGAAGAAGTCGAGTTTCGTTACATGGGCGATATCCATCAATCCCGAGTATCGGGTGGCTATATCGATGAGGATAAGGCCTATAAGAGCGAACAGATTGATCTCGGTAATGTTGACGAGAACGGCCAGCGCTGGGGCTTCAATATTGAGCAGGACTGGAAGCTTGATACCTTGTACACCGACACCATCGGTTACTTGAATTACACGCAGATTAGTGATGATGATTATCTCGACGATTTAGATCAAGGCTTGCAGGTAGCGAGTAAGGACATGCTTGATCGCCGCTTCTCTGTCCGGCATATCGGTGAGCGCTATCAGTTTGAGGCGTTGTTTCAACAATATAAATCTTTGAGTTCGAGCACGCTGCCATCTGAGCAGTCGTATCAGCGTTTGCCTGAGTTAAACCTCTCTATTTTTCAGCCGTATAAAACGCTCGATTTAGATTGGGATAGCCAATACGTTTATTTTTATCGTGATCAAGATCAATTGGTTGGAGATGAGCTTGTTCGCGGATCCCGGGCTCGGCATCGGCCGACTGTGTCCGTCCCTTGGCGCAATAGTTTTGCTCATGCAAAACCGAGCGTGAGTGTTGATCACACGGATTACTATTTAGAGGACTGGTCACAAACTGATAAGCATGCAGGCAGAACCATTCCGGTGTTTGAATTTGATGCAGGAATGGCGTTCGATCGAACGCCAACCCTTTTGCCAGAAAGCTACACGAATAGTCTCGAGCCTCGGCTTTACTATGTTTATAGCGATTATGTGGATCAAAGTGATTTGCCCAATTTTGATTCGTCTATCCCGAGTTTTAATTACGATAATTTGTTTCGTGCAAACCGTTTTACCGGGGGAGACCGAATTAGTGATGAAAACCGCCTCACTTTGAGTGTGACAAGTCGCTATACCGATTGGGATAGAGGGCTCGACGTCGTCAGCCTGAGCCTGGGACAAGTTAGCCAGTTTGAGAGGCGAAAAGTAACGTCAGGCCAGAATCAATCTATATTGGATGGCGAGTCGATGCTCGCCTCTGAAGTAACCGTTCGGCCAGATCATTTGTGGACCCTGCGATTCTCCAATTTGTGGGATGCGAGCAAGAATGAAACCGAAGAGAGTGTGAGCAGCGTTTCTTATCAGAGCCCGAATAATCAAAGCGTTGTTAATATGGCCCATCGCTTTCGTCGTGGTGAGATTGAACAAAGCGATGCGTCTGTCATCTATCCCATGAGTTCGGAGTTCAGTGTGTTAGGGCAGTGGCGCTATGCGTTAGATGAGAATCGCACAATTGGTACTTTGGCGGGCATAGAGTACACAAGCTGCTGCTGGCGAATTCAAATGCTTGGTCAGCGCTATTTGACCGATACCAGCGAGATGGACAACGGTATTCTTTTCCGCTTCCAGTTGCGCGGCCTAGGCGGGTTTGGAGTAAACGATTCGAAGATGGATAGTCTGATTCCTGGCTACCAGCGTCGAGAAGAAGAAATTAATTAAGGTAATGATCATGTTTCAGAAGCGGATGACGGCTTCCGTTAAATCTTTTGTATTGGTACTGCTTGTTTTGATGCAGTTTGCCGGAACGGTGCGTGCGGCAGAATCTGTGTTGCTCGATCGCGTTATTGCGATTGTGAATGATGACATTGTCATGGAGTCTGAACTGCAGCATCGTCTGCGTCAGATTTCTGGGCGTTTGATGCAACAAGGGACGCGCCTCCCACCACAAGCCGTGATGAATCAACGTGTTCTCGAACAGCTAATTTTAGAAAGTATTCAGCTCCAGCTTGCCCAGCGAGCAGGTATTCGCATTAGTGATACTCAGCTTAACGAAACGCTGGTAAATATTGCGAAATCAAATGGCATGACATTGCAGCAATTTCAACAGCAGCTTGCGTCTGAGGGTGAAACGTACGCTGCTGCTCGGGAGCAGATTCGTCGGGAGATGATCGTTACGCGAATTCAACAGCGAGAAGTCGATCGCCGTGTTCGTGTATCGGAACAAGAGATTAACAACTTTCTTGATTCGCGCGAGGGACGAGAGCGTTCAGGCGTCGAATACTATTTAGGGCACATTCTGATTTCGGTGCCTGAGAATCCAAAGCCGGAACAAGAAGAAGCGGCCTTGCAAAGAGCTGAAGATGTTCTCAAAGAGCTGAAAGAGGGTGCGGACTTCCAACAAATGGCCGTAGCTCGGTCAGACGGTCGGCAAGCTTTAAATGGCGGTGTGATTGGGTGGCGTAAAGAGAATGAATTGCCATCAATAGCATCGGATGTTTTGCCTAATCTCGAGAAGGGTGAACCTTCTGAGCTGATCCGCTCAACGAGTGGCTACCATATTATTACAGCATTAGATAAGCGTGGAGGCTCGGAGCAGTGGGTGAAGCAGCGTCGAGCGCGCCATATTCTGATTGCGCCCAGCGAAATTCGCAGCGATCGTCAGGCCAAAGAGATCATCGACAAACTGTATGACCGAGTGAGTAATGGCGATGACTTTGCTGAGCTCGCACGTTCCAATTCCGATGACCCCGTTTCTGCCATTGATGGAGGCGATTTGGACTGGGTAAGTCCTGGTCAAATGGTTCCTGAGTTTGAAGAGGTAATGGCGCAAACACCGGCTGGAGAGACCAGTAAGCCATTTCGTTCGCCTTATGGCTGGCACATTTTGCAAGTACTGGAAGAGCGTGATCAAGACATTGGTGCGATGGTTCAGGCAAATCAAGCGAGACAACTTATTTATCGCCGCAAGTTTGAAGAAGAACTCGTGCTTTGGTTGCAAGAGCTTAAGTCTGAGGCCTTTATTGAAGTAAAGGACGAGAAGTACCAAGTTGAGGAGGCGAGTTAATTGGCTACGCCAAAACCGCTCGCAATTACACCAGGCGAACCTTCGGGGATTGGGCCAGACCTTGCGCTCATGCTGGCTCAGCAATCTTGGCCAATACCCTTGGTTTTTATTGCAGACCGAGACCTTCTAGCGCAGCGGGCTGATGAACTAGGGCTTCCTTTTAAGGCGTTTGAGTACCCTTGTTCTATCGACAGAGAGCTAAGTCGGGGCGAAGCATATGTTTACAATGTGCCGCTTAAAGAGCCGGTTCAAGCCGGCGCTCTCAACCCAGAGAATGCCCAGTATGTGCTCGATACCTTAGATGTCGCGATTGATGGAACTCTGAACGAGATGTTCTCTGCCATTGTGACAGGGCCTGTTCATAAAGGTGTTATTAATGATGCGGGCGTACCTTTCTCCGGTCATACCGAGTATTTGCAAGATAAGTGTGGGGTGGAAAGAGTTGTGATGATGCTTGCAAATGGTCGCATGAAAGTAGCGCTTGCAAGCACTCACTTACCTTTAAAGGACGTTTCTGCTGCAATTACTTATGACGCATTGAAGCAGGTTATCGATATTCTTATTGCCGATATGCGGCAGAAGTTTGCGGTAAATGCACCTCGGGTTCTGGTTGCTGGCTTGAATCCGCATGCAGGAGAAGGTGGCCACATGGGACGAGAAGAGATCGATGTGATTGAGCCGGTAATGTCGGAATATCTCGGTCAGGACGTGTCGCTGGTTGGGCCGTTGCCTGCCGATACGCTGTTTACCC
>NZ_LWFU01000420.1:0-16056 GCF_001635135.1 Oleiphilus sp. HI0080 | reverse complement strand
CCTTGCCCGACATGGTGACATTTACCCCTGATGGCAACACCGTTATCGCGGCAAATGAAGGAGAGCCAAATGGCGACTACTCCGTTGATCCAGAGGGCAGTGTCACAATTATCGACGTCTCTGGCGGAGCTGGGTCGCTTACGCCAAGTGATGTCACCCAGGTAACGTTCTCTGAATTCAATAGTGGCGGGAGCAAGACCCTAACGAACGAAGTACGAATTTCAAGCAAAGCTGCAAGCGTGTCGCAAGATCTTGAGCCTGAATATGTCGCGGTATCAGGGGATAGCAAGACAGCATTTGTGATCCTTCAGGAGAACAATGCCATTGCCATCATAGATCTTGAAAAGAAAGCGCTAAGCGCAGTTCAGGGACTGGGATACAAAAATTACCTAATTCCTGGTAACGAGATTGACCCAAGCAATAAAGATAATGGCATCAATATTCGCAACGTCCCTGTTTATGGTGTGTTTATGCCAGACTCTGCGGATGCATATGAGTTTAACGGTAAGACCTATTTAGTTACTGCCAATGAGGGTGATGGTCGCGAGTATCTGACGGACGCGAACGATGCCGGCGATTGTGCGGCTCAAGGCGGTATCGATTTCGATGACGGTGATTGCTTTCATTATTTAGATGAAATTCGTATCAAGGATATCGCATCCACCGGAGCAAGCTTTGATGCAGACCTTGTTGGCCTTGCAGGCGCAGACTTCGAAGATAGTGATCAACTCGGTCGTTTAAAAGTAATGACCGACATGGGCGTTAGCGGCGCATGTGCATCTCTAGCGACAACGGGACAACCTGCCGCAGATTGCACTTATGAGGCGCTCTATTCTTACGGCGCGCGATCTTTCTCTATCTGGGATGGAGAATCGGGCGCGCTTCTCTACGATTCTGGCAGCGACTTTGAAGTCATCACCGCGAACCGCTTGGGTGAGAATTTCAATGCGAGCAACGACGATAACGAAGGCGACGATCGCTCTGACGATAAAGGCCCAGAGCCTGAGGCAATCGAGATTGGCGCAATCAACAATCGGGTTTACGCTTTCATTGGTCTTGAGCGTGTTGGCGGCATCATGGTTTACGACATCACGACCCCCGAATCAGCAAACTTTGTTCAATATATCAATGAACGCGATTTCGACATTGCCGATCCGGAAGCGGACTTGGCAGATGTGGGTGATCTTGGGCCAGAATCAATCAAATTTGTGTCTGAGGAAGATAGCCCAACGGGAGATGCGATGCTGATTGTTGGAAATGAAGTGAGCGGGACTACAACATTTTTTAGCATCGATATCGTCAAGCAATAGCGGTTAACAAACGCTACGTTGAGTATAACGGCACTTCGACTGTCAGCAGACGCCGGCAGCGAAGTGTCATACACTTCTCACCCGTTTAGTGTACAAGCTACACACTCCGTACTTTCCCTCCGTACATTCCCTGCGTACTTTCCCTTCACTGTTTTCGTCAGTTAGAAATTAAGTCTGCAAATCGTTAGACAGTACTGATTTCTCGGTTCGGGTCCTGCGCTTTTCACCTGTAACTGTCATCAAAGCTTCATCACGTATTCACCTAATCGATACATGACAACCCTAGCCTATTCTTGTCACTAAACAGGAGGAGAGCTGTCATGTCAGCAACACCCGTAAAAGTGCGAAGCGTTTTTATATCTGACGTACATTTAGGAACCAGTGCATGCCAAGCGAAGTACCTACTCGATATGCTCCAACGTATCGAATGCGAGCAGCTTTTCCTGGTTGGAGACATCGTTGATTTGCTTGCACTCAGAAAACGTGCCCAGTTTCCCGCGCTACATCAAGCTGTCATCGCGCGCATTGTCGCTATGGCGCAGGCCGGCGTTGACGTGGTGTACATTCCCGGTAATCACGATGCACTGATACGTCGCTTTAATGGACAAACCATCTGCTCGATTCGCGTCGCCAACCACAGTCATTACAAAAGCCTGGATGGACGAACGTTTTTGGTCAGTCACGGGGACGAGTTTGATACCTTACTTCAATGCGCACCGTGGCTGAATTGGCTAGGCGACATATCGCATGAGTTTTTACTGAAGATTAATACGCTAGTAAACGCGATTCGTCGAGGGATTGGAAAACCCTACTGGTCTCTTGCGCGCTCGGTCAAGAAGCGTATCGGCTCCGCGCAGGTCTTCATCGAAAAGTACGAAAAGCTGGCGGCGCATCGAGCCATTGAGCAGCAAGTAGATGGATTTATATGCGGGCACATCCATCACTGGCAAATGTGCTTCCATGGCGCTGCGCTGTATATGAATGACGGTGACTGGGTCGAGCATTGTTCCGTTCTATTTGAGACGAAACAAGGAGAGTTTCAACTATGGCATTGGGCAGACACACAAGAGCTATTGGTTGGCGAAACAGGTCTGTCTAAACCCGAACAAACGCCATCGCCGGCTTATGCCAGTATCGCTTCTCAGTAAACGCACAAACCACAACGCGCTGCATCATGGTTGCCGTTTAAGTCCTATTGATTTCACCCGAACGGCAACCAAGTCTTTGCTAATAAACGAACGTTATTTCGCATCCACCTTCGTCTTACGCGGTGCTTTGCGCTTCCGTGGTTTTGGCGCGGGCTTTCTCACGAGCGCTTCTAGTTCGTCCAGCGCTGCTCCTGAGAACACGGCGAGGTTTTGCATGCTTGGCAATGAGTCACGACAGCCGGTATACCCAAAGTTCAAAGAACCGTCATAGCTAAGGCAGGTAATATTCAGAGCACCACCATGTGCAATCAACGATACTGGATACATTGCTTCAAGCTTAGAGCCATTATAATAAAGCGTGTCTTTTGGTCCTGGGACATTGGAGATCGTGATGTTAAACGCGGGTCGCATGCGTCCGCCTAAACCGGTCAAGAGCTGCAGAGAATAAGGGGCCATCATTAACATCGTGTATTGCGTTAACGATGCTCTGGGCAAGCTTTGCAAATGCGCCTTCGCGATACGAGTTGACTCTTTTATGGTAGCGAGGCGTTTTAAAGGGTCCGCTTGATCGGTGGCTAAACTTGCGATCATAAAACTAATGGCTGTGCCTGTGCCATCGTCATCTGCAGGTCGGATATTGACAGGTATACCGGCCGTTAGCGGATGATCGGGAAGCGCTTCTTTTTCAAGCAAAAATTGCCGCAATGCAGTACCGCATAAGTAGAGCACGATGTCGTTCAGCGAAGCGTCGGCCGCTTCTGCAAGCGCTTTGATGCGATCAAGTGTGTACTGTTGAGTCGCAAAACGGCGAGCGGGTTGTACTCGACCATTGATGATCGAATTTGGTCCTACGAAGGGAGCAGCTAGCTCTTGTCGATCTTGGACCGATGAACTAACGAGCTTCGCTAAGGCTGTCACTAACTGTGGCGTGTTGGAAGCTTGCTCTTTTATCGCATCAATCGCCTGCTCGACCGCGCCTTGCCATGTGGGAATGCCCTCTGACTCCCCGCTTTTTTTCCGCTTCGGCGGCGCGATTGACCAAGGTGGCGCCATGTTGACGTCATCTGGCGAATCAGACAGCGTTCTCTGGAGCAGTCTTACTCCACTAATCCCGTCAATTAATGAATGATGCATTTTTGTATAGATTGCGAAGCGATCGTTCTCTAGCCCCTCAATAACGTGACACTCCCAGAGGGGACGCTTAAAGTCCATTCTGTTAGAGTGCAGCCGCGACACTAGGATACCAAGCTCACGTTCGCCACCCGGTTTTGGTAACGCCGAATGCCGAATATGGTAATCAAGGTCAATATCTTTATCGACGACCCATGACGGCGCGATCATTCGTCCAAGGCGGCTTGGCTTTGCGAGCTTCTTATTCCAAGGAGATACGAGACTCGAGGCCGCTTTCATTCGTGCAACATCATCGCGCAAAAAGGTTTCGGGAGCACCGTCTGGTAACGAAAAGATCTGCAAATTACCAACATGCATTGGCGTATCTTCAGAGTCCAACGCTAACCATGAGGCATCTAATACATTAATCTTATTTTCCTGACCCATGATAAGGGCTCCTTTGAATCTAAAAAATTACGCGCAACTTTAGCACAACCCGCGCGATAAACTGAGTTGGCATATCTGTTTTTTGTAAACAGTACAATTATTAACGGAAAATCCACGGTTCCGCTTCGTGAACCTAAATTTAAGACCACGCACTTTGCCTATATGGTAGTAATATGAGCTTGAGTAAAAACACTGAGACAAAACTCAATACAGGTAAAAAATTAGGAAATCGCCTATCGACGATTGACCAGTTTATCTTGTCTGAGTACACCCATATCTGGGATTGTTGCTGTGATCACGGTTTACTTGGGATGCGCCTTCTTGATCGGAAGGCTGCGCCTCACATTCACTTTGTCGATGTATCCCAAGCACTAATCGAACAAGTGAAGCACAAGTTGCAAACGCATCAAGCGACGAGCCCCATCGAAAGCAAATGGTATGCTCACTGTCTCGATGCGGCCACAATCGATATCTCGGCGTTGAATGGAAAACATCTGTTCGTGATCGCCGGCGTCGGCGGAGATCTAACTAGCGACATCGTAAGCGCACTTATACGAGGCATCGATGGCGGCCCCTCAAAGCTCGAAGTTGACTTTTTACTTTGTCCGATACGACACCATTACACTCTTCGTAGGGCGCTTAGACGTCTTGGCTGCAACTTAAAGCGCGAAGTCTTGGTCGAAGAGAATCGCCGTATTTATGAGGTGGTGCTCGTATCCTACCAAGCTGAAAACGGCTCAAGAAAGGACGGTGACAATGACAAAGCTCTCGATTTCGAAGGCGCGACCTGCGCATCAGCGGCGAGAGACAACGACCTGTTGGATAATCGCACCGCACAGGAAAGCGATTCGCTCCGCCCAATAAGCGAAACAGGTGAGGATATCTGGTGTCCAGTCGACATGAGACAAAAAGAGATCGCCTGCCGGTACTTGCATTCGCTCATTCAGCATTACGCGCGAATGGCCGAGTCTGGCTCCGAAGACGCCCTCCAAAAACTCAAGGCATATCAAGGGATTGCGATTCACGAGCGATACTAAAAAACGTTATTAATCTGATCGAGTGATGCCACTCTCACCTGCTCTGTTTCGCTGAATAGCTGTTGTCTGAGTACGTTGATTTCGTTTAGCTGTGATTCTTTGTCCAGCCCGGTGTTTCCGATGATCGCATCCCGTTTAACGCTGTAGTCATTATATCTACTCGTCCACTTGGCACGCTCTGCATCCAGTTCTGAAAGTCTTTGAGCCGCTGGCTCGCCCACCGTAGAAACACGCTGAACATAAAGTGCTTCAGGGTCAGATTCGGATGCGCTCTGCGTAGCCTCCCTAAGCAAAGCCACGGGGTTTGCCGACTGACGGCTCTCTATAAACGCTCTGGGCATCTGAGAATCAAGGATTTTCAGCGATGCTTGTTTCTGCGAAGGGCTCAGCGCAGGGTCAGCGTTAATCTGAAGTTTTTGTAGCATATAGTCGTCGTATTGTTCGCGCTCCGAGTAAAAGGCCTCATGCAACTCAACGCTTAAATGTTCTTGGCGGAGTTGCTTTACCAGCTCCAAGCGCTCTTTGACGAGTGACAGATACTCGCCACCGAGGCTTACTTGCTGACCTGTTGCTGAAAACGAAGCGATTTTCTCTGAAAATGCCGCCTCTAAATCATAAACTGCCGCCTTGTAATCGACATAATCCGCAAGTGCTTTGAGCGCTTGAGTAAGCGCGGGATCTTCAAGTTTGTAGTTTAAGTATTCTTCGATGCGAGCGAGAACAACATCGAGCTCTTCTTCTTCGATCGCAGAAAAGAAAAAATCAAACACGTCCTTAATATCAGAAGAAATCCGCAGATTTCCCTGTTCGTCAACGGCCAAATCTCTATCGAAGTAAATACCTTTCAGCGAACTAACAAGTGCGCCGTGGCGAGAGGTGTAAGGTAATTGCGATGATTGATCGTCATGGGGTATTTTTATCGGCTCGCTCGACGATAGATCTTTGGTTACGGTCAAGATATCGGAACGATTCTCAACTACATCAACAGCAGGAGGTTTGCTCCAATGCCATACGGCAAGGCAACTAAAAACGACGACACTGATGGCCATCACTGCGGATGTGCGTTTAAGCATAGGTTGATGCCTGGTAAGATCAATTACAAAATAAAGGAGGGCAACAGCCCCCCCTCTAACGTTCAGCTTACAAGCCTGCGGCCTTTAAGCGACGTGCATGATTCTCAAAGAGAACCACTGGGTCAACTTCAAACAAATTAGACAGCCCGAAGAACAAGTTCACGCCATCAAGGTGGTTGAGGTTGTAATCTGTAGAAATAACATCACCCCAATTCTGTTGACATTGTCCCACTAAACCGTCGTTTTCCTGGCCAATCATCGTAGCACCAGTAAACAGTAAAAATGGATCAGAGATATCTAATGCGTTTGTGGCAATCCAATCGCCACCCCAGGAATAGTAACGAATGCCATTAACAACGCTCGCGCCTTCGCCACAGTAACTTGTGGGACGTCCTGCTGGGAATAGGTTATTGAACTGCTCCGCACCCGGTGTGGTAAGGAATGTCACTGCACCTAGCGCGTCTTGCGCGTAGTCTGGGTTACCTGAAAGTGCATCGATAATGTTACCCAAGAAATTCAGGGCACCTTCGATCAGCGCTTCCGTGCCACCACCGACCGGAACGATACCGCGCGCCGCATCAGCAAAACCGGAACCGCTATTTGCACCATTGACAGATGTAACCGACGCAACCAAATCTGGGCGAACGCCAGCAACATAACGGCTTGTTGGTGAACCAAGACTATGGCCAATCAAGTTGAACTTTTGAGCCCCGGTAATCGCCTTGAGTTCCTCAAGATATGCAAGCAGCTGCTCGCCGCGTACATAACCATCTTCCCAAGATGTGACATTAGGGATATAGACCTTTGCGCCACGCTCTTCTAGTTCGCTTTTAACGCCATAAAAGTAATCGATACCGAGAATGCTATCAAAGCCGGAAAGACCATGAACAAGCACGATTGGGTTTTGTGTTTTGTAAGCCGTGCAATCCTGCCACCACCAACAAAACGCGTTTGCGGCTGCACTCTGCATGAGCAAGCCTGTAAATAAAATACTACTGAAAAAGGTTTTACTTTTAATCCATTGCATCATCGTATGCCTTTTATTTTTATTGCTATCGATGCACAACATTCGGTACTGCGGAATGACTGCTTGTACGTGAGCGCATTATGTTAGCTTTGTGGCGAAATTCGACATTGGATGTTCGTCGCATTTTTTAAATTTAGGAGGAAATAACTGGTATTGATTGTTTGGATATTGCCGCTGTAAAGAGTTTGGAGCGGCTTAAGAAATAGGCTTATATATGCGCCTATCGACAGAGTCCAACGCAAAAGGGCGCATGAAAATGCGCCCTTAAACCTACTCGATTGTTAACAGTGTTAGCGTCTAGTTGCTACGAGCCGGTCGCACTTTAAGAATGGCGTCTACGCGGTTTCGTATCTCACGATATTTATCTGCGTCGTCAATTAACGCGTCTAAATCGGGCTCTTCAAACATATCCTTGAGCGCCTTCTTGCTCTCTTCCTTTTTTACGAGCTTTGGAAACATTTGCTCTACACAGCGCAACATCACCTCAGGAGAGACGGATGCACCGGGCGACGCGCCAAGCAAGGTGCCATAGGTCTGATCCTCATTAACGATGATTTCGGTACCCATTTGAAGGTCACCGTCTTTGATAATCTGTACCCTTTGACCTGCCTGCGAAACTTGCCAATCAAAACGGGTACTTAATCCAGGCGCAAACTCCTCCAAAGTTTCAAGCATCGCGCTTTTTCCTTTGAATGTTTCTTTAAACAAGTAGGAAACCAGCGGGAAATGCTCTTTCGCAACATTTAGCAGGTTTGGAATATCGTGAAGGTGAATCATACGAATAAACTCGATAATCCCCCTTCCCTTTTCCAAGATCGGTGAAAACGTCGCAAAGGGCCCAAACAGTAGATAATGCTTGCCATCAGCAGCGCGTAAATCTAGATGAGGAACAGACATTGGTGGCGCACCAACGGCGGCCTTGCCATACGTTTTAGCGTCATATTCTTTGGCTGTTTTTTCATCGATCTCAGTGAGAAGGAAGCGGCCCCCAACGGGGAAACCGGAGAAGCGTCGAGCCATAGGTAAATGGCTTGCTTTTAAGATTGGAAAGGCCCCGCCACCGGCACCGACGAACAGCTTGTCTGCGCGAAACTGGACGTCTTTATCTCCCTGCTTACACTCGATTAACCATGTGCCAGAAGGGCTTTTATGAACACGGCCAACGTGCGTATTGTATTCGAAATTGACGCCCTGCTCGTTTTTCATATACGCGGCAAGCTCTCGCGTGATGGCTTCAAAGTTTACGTCAGTGCCATGGTCAACCATGGTTGCCGCCATTTTCTGATCGCGCGGTCGGCCATCCATTGCAAGCGGCAGCCATTCTTTGATTTTGTCGAAATCTTCAGATAGCTCCATTTCGTCGAAAAAATGGTGACTTGCCATCTCCTTATACCGCATATGCAAAAGGCTAATGCTGTCTTCGTTAACGAGAGTGCAGTGTTTCGTAGGGTTAATTATGGTTGAGGGATCTTTAACGATGCCCTTTTCTACAAGATAAGCCCAATACTGTTTAGCCACGTTGAATTGCGCGTGGATGGTCAACGCCTTTTCAACGCTAATCACCTCTTCATCAACCGGTGTGTAGTTGAGTTCGCAGTTTGCCTCGTGGCCCGTTCCTGCGTTGTTAAACACACTTGAATTACTGCCCGCGGCCTGATCAAGGCGTTCTATGACAGTAATCTTCAGATTTGGGTCGATTGTCTTGGCAATATTGGCGAAGGTGACGCCCATAATGCCAGCCCCAATGATGACAACATCCATTATTTGATTCCTTTTGAGAAAATCGCTGCACTCAGAGATGGGAGCGCTTTTGCTTTAAACCTTTGACAGGCGAATTTTAGCACCTATTTGCATTCAGGCGATCATTAATGCTTATAACTGTAAGCTAATTTTCAGGATCACCCATATGCATTCGTATGTCTTACGTACCATGCCGAATGCAGGATTAATTCATCGCAGGCTTGGTGCTGTCCAAAAATCATAAATAACGTCTTATTTTCAGCATTCCTCGCTCACTTGTTTCGGCTTAGAGTCATATGCTTCAAAAACGTAGTGGTACACAGTATGAAGCGAAATCCAGCAGTTTGCGTCATAGGCGCGGGTATGACCGGCATTTTGATGGTAAAAAAGTTACGCGATATTGGCATAACCGATATTGTGGTCTTCGAGAAGAAAGATGAGATTGGCGGTACCTGGAGGGAAAATACCTACCCGGGTGTTGCCTGTGATGTGCCTTCACACATGTATACCTATTCCTTTGAGCCGAACCCTAACTGGAGCAACTTCTTCGCTCGTGGTCCAGAGATAAAAGCGTATTTTGAACACGTAACCGACAAATATGATATTCGGCAGCACATTCATTTCAATGAAGCGGTATCGGACGCCGTTTATGACGCTGGTAAATGGTATGTAAAAACGGTTCAGAATAAGGACTACGTTTTTGACTTCGTGATTTCTGCTACGGGGATTCTTCATCATCCCGCCTACCCTGAGATCGAGGGTTTGGACACTTTCGAAGGCAGTACATTTCATACTGCGGAATGGGACCATTCGGTAAACACTGGAAGCGGATCGCGCGTTGGGATTATCGGTACAGGATCAACAGCGGCGCAGGCTATCCCTGAGCTCGTAAACAGTGGCGCAGAGGTCACGGTTTTTCAACGAACACCGCAGTGGGTATTGCCGCTCAAGGACTTCAACATTAGCGACAAAGCTAAGCGTCTTTTCAATCGCTTCGGGTTTATCCACAGGTTTATGCGCCGCTTCGCGATCTTCTTTATGGAGCATATGTTTACCAAAGCGGTCACAGGTCATCCCATCCAAAAGAAAATTCTAGAATGGGCGTGCAAGTCGAATCTTAGATTAAGCATTAAAAACAAAGCGTTGCGAGACAAACTTAGACCAAATTATCAAGTAGGTTGTAAGCGCGTCATTGTGAACACCACTTTTTATCCAGCCATCCAAAAAGACAACGCCCATCTTGTTACGGAGCGCATCGACCGGATTACGCCCGCAGGTGTACTCACAACAGATGGCGTTTTGCATAAGCTCGATGTTTTGGTTCTATCAACCGGTTTTAAACCATTAAGCTTTATGCGCCCTATGAACATGACGGGGAAAGATGGTCTCCATATTAATGATGCGTGGGCGCATTCTGTGAAAGCGTATCGATCGATGCTTTTACCCCACTTCCCTAACTTCTTTCTTATGCTTGGTCCCAATACGCCAATCGGTAACTTCTCTGTGATCGCAATGAGCGAGGTTCAAGGCGATTATGTTTTGAAGCTCATCAATAAATGGCGCGAAAACGAGTTTGACGAGCTTGAGCCAAAACCCGAAGCGATCACACGATTTAATGACTACGTAAAACGGGGGCTTAAAGGAACGGCATGGGTTGGTGGTTGTCAAAGCTGGTACCTCGATGCGGATGGTGATCCGATTCTTTGGCCCTACACTTGGGCAAAATGGGTCGAGGAAATGGCAGAGCCTAATATGGCGGACTTAGATGCCGTTCAATTTTCTGCTCAGCAGCAATCGAACGTCGCGTAATTCAACAAAAACGTTTAAAGGAGCGCATGCGCATTGCGCGGCACTGACAGGGGTGGGTTCGATCAGATTATTGATCAACGCGCTTAAGCCTCTAGCAAACTATGCTGTACACGGTGCAACAATGGGGCTGCATTAATGGGGCTTCATTCAAACATTGAGCCGATTGACTCCACCACTGGACCTTGAAAGATCAGCAAACGGTCTTTCCTAGGCCTTGCCGGATAGCGTGTGTTTTCTTAGCACGCTCTGATGTTAACCGTGCAGATTGCAAAGTCTTCGATAATTTTGAAACCACTGCGCCGTCAAAACAATCCATCTTATTAAAAATAAAGATAACAAATCGTAAGTTTATTCTTTGATGTTTTAAGGCTAAGGTTTTCGACCGTTCAAGTGCGATTTATTTTGTGACCTAGCGCACTTTTAATTTGTAACTATACTTAGAACAAATTTTGTTCGGGCTCCTACAATGCATCTACTCAAATGGGCAATTCTTCTAGCCCTGTTCTGGCTTTTATTGTCAGGTATTTATCAGCCTTTGATCATTGGGTTTGGCGTATTTTCAGTGCTACTCGTGTTATTTGTACTCAAAAGAATGGATCAAACCGACTCTGAGCCTAAGCCAGTTGCCTCTGGTGCGCGTATCTCTCGTTACTTTGTTTGGCTGACAGGCCAAATAATTGCCTCTAGTGTTCATGTTACAAAGTTGGTTTGGGGCAACCCCAAGAATCTAAGCCCGTCACTTGCAAAGGTTTCAGTCGCGCAAGTACCAGATAAAGTCCGCGTACTCTACGCAAACTCCATCACTCTAACGCCAGGAACGCTAAGCGTGGATCTTGAAGACGACGAAATTACTGTCCATGCTCTGCAAAGCGCGTCAATCGGTGAGCTCAAAGAGGGTGACATGGAGAACAAGATAACGTCAATTTGGGGTAAGAAGGAATCTTAACTATGACCTTAATGGCTGCAATATGCATTGCGATACTCGTCGTCATGGGTTTAGCGCTTGCCCGTGCGTTTAGCGCTCCAACAGTCTATGACCGAATTCTTGGCGTTAATATGTTTGGCACGAAGACGGTGCTCTTCATCGCAGCGGTAGGCTTTTTAAATGGTCGGCCAGATTTTTTGGATATTGCTATTGTTTATGCGCTCATCAACTTCATCGGCATGGTGGCGGTTTTGAGGTTTTTTGAATACACCGCGACACTCGATTAAAACAACAAATAAATTAGGGACTTGGCTTGATCGCTTTAGATATAGTTAGTGGCGCCTTTTTAGTAATTGGCGTTTTTTTCGGATTGACCGGCGCCGTCGGGTTATTTCGTTTTCCGGACTTTTTTACTCGGGTTCATGCTGCGAGCGTGACGGATTCCGTATCTGCGATTTTCATTCTTTTTGGTCTGGCATTACAGTCTGGACTCACATTGGTTACCGTCAAACTTGCATTCATACTGCTCTTTCTGCTCTTAACCGCACCTACTGCGTCACACGCCCTTGCCAAATCTGCACGCCATGGTGGTCTACTGAGCATCGCCGAGAAAACGCATGGAAACTCTAAGGAGAGAGATTAATGGAATTATTGATTGATCTCGTCTTGCTAGGAATGCTTGCGCTCACGGCCATTAGAATTATCTTTTTAAAAGATCTGTTTGCGGTAGTGATGCTATTTGGTATCTACAGTTTTCTTTCTGCGCTTATTTTTGTCAGTCTCGACGCGGTCGACGTGGCCTTTACGGAAGCTGCGGTGGGGGCAGGAATATCCACAGTACTCATGCTTTCAACGCTGGCTCTGACGGGCCGGACTGAGAAAACAAATTCGCAATCTTCATTTTTACCATTGGTAGTAGTTTTGGTAACAGGCGCTGTGCTGATTTATGGCACCGTCGACATGCCTCCATTTGGTCATGCAGACAATCCGGTGCATGAGCATGTCGCGCCACGCTACATCGAGCAGTCTCCGCAAGAAGTCGGGTTACCAAACATGGTGACATCAGTCTTGGCGAGCTACCGAGGCTTCGACACTTTAGGCGAAACTGTTGTGGTCTTCGCCGCCATGATTGGCGTGCTTTCCCTGCTGGCAGTAAAACGGGAAGAAAAGGCCCCCGAAGCTGGCCTTGTCTCACATACGGTGTTGCGTGTTGTCGCGAAAATTTGCATTCCATTGATTATATTGTTCGCACTTTACGTGCAATTTCACGGAGATTTCGGCCCTGGCGGTGGATTTCAGGCTGGCGTAATCGCCGCAGCTGCGTTCATCCTGTACGCACTTGTGTTTGGTCTTCGCATGTCCTTCCACGTCGTTAGCCCTCAGTTTCTAAAGCTGCTAGCGCCATTAGGCGTTCTGCTATACGCGTCTGTTGGCTTGGTTAGCATGGCAAAAGGCGGCAACTTTCTAGACTATAACGTGCTTGCTAATGACCCGGTCGCAGGTCAGCACATTGGTATTATAGTGATAGAGCTAGGAGTCGGTATCACCGTTTTTGCCGTGATGTTAAGTATTTTTTATGCGTTCGCGAGCCAAGCAGAGAGGTCGAACATTCAATGAACCTTTTGTTTGATCACTACAACTATTGGATCGTAATTTTTTTGATGATGTCAGGGTTTTACATCGTCATCTCGGCCAACAATCTCGTTAAAAAAGTTGTTGGTTTAAACGTGTTCCAGACTTCTGTCTTTATGCTTTACATTTCAATGGGAAAAGTCTCTGGAGGCTCAGCCCCTATTGTTGCCGAGGGGATCGAGGTCTATTCGAACCCCTTGCCGCATGTACTGATACTCACTGCCATCGTGGTGGGCGTAGCTACTACTTCAGTAGGCCTTTCTTTGATTGTCCGCATCAAGCGCGCTTATGGAACAGTCGAGGAGAATGAATTTCAAGACAAGGATGACGTCATCTAATGGTCGCAGAACACCTTCCTATACTTCCCGTCCTTATTCCCCTTTTAGCGGCGCCAATTGCGATACTTGTAGGACGTTCATCGCTCGCTTGGCTGCTCTCTACTAGTGCGAGTATCGCCGCATTTTTTGTCGCGATTGGCCTATTGGAGTTGACGCTGGCGAATGGAGCGATTCGTTATGCATTGGGTGGCTGGAGCCCACCTTGGGGCATAGAGATGCGTATCGATGTCGCCAGTGCATTTGTGTTACTCGCCGTATCCGGTATTTCTAGCTTGGTGCTCATCTATGCACGCGCTAGCATTGAAAAGGAAATCAAAGAAGGGCAACACACGCTTTATTACACGGCGCACTTGCTATGTCTTGCAGGCCTTTCCGGGATACTGATCACCGGTGACGCGTTTAACCTTTTCGTATTCCTTGAAATTTCTTCTCTCGCGACCTACACCCTCGTGAGCTTAGCCTCTGATAGGCGATGCCTGACTGCCGCATTTCGGTACTTGGTGATGGGTACAATTGGCGCGACCTTCATACTGATCGGCGTAGGCATGCTGTATATGAAGACGGGAACACTTAACATGCTGGATCTTGGAGATCGTCTTCAAGCAATCGAGACCAGTCGTACCGTCAATACCGGGCTTGCCTTCATCATGGTTGGCGTCGGTATTAAACTCGCTCTCTTTCCTTTGCATATGTGGCTTCCTGGCGCGTATACCCATGCCCCTTCTGCGGTTACCGCGTTCTTGGCTGGAACAGCGACAAAAGTAGCTGTTTACGTCATGATCCGCTTTATATACACCGTGTTTGGCGCGGAGCATGTTTTTGAAGAAATGAGTATGAGTATCATTCTACTCGCTCTTGCGATCGTAGGTATTTTCAAATGCTCGTTTACCGCTGCCATTCAAAGCAATGTAAAAACATTACTCGCTTATAGTAGTGTGGCGCAAATTGGCTATATCGTTCTTGGCATCAGCCTCGTCAGCATTACTGGTTTAACCGCAAGTCTTTTGCATATTTTCAATCACGCATTGATGAAAGGCGCTTTATTCATGGCCGTTGGTGCGGTGCTTTACCGAGTAGGTAGTGTTGAAATTCGATCATTTAACGGGCTTGGTCGCGCAATGCCCTGGACCATGGCCGCCTTTACTATTGCTGGCTTAAGTATTATCGGTGTTCCGTTAACTGTTGGTTTTATCAGTAAGTGGTATTTAGTGACTGGCGCACTAGAGCAAGGCAATTGGATTGTCGCGTTTTTAGTCTTGTTAGCCTCGCTGTTCGCAGTCGTGTACATCGGTCGCGTGCTGGAAGCGGCTTACTTCCAAAAATTGCCAGAAGGCGTCGATGCTTCAAGTATTAAGGAAGCCCCAATACTTATGCTCTTACCTATGTGGGTACTGGTTTTGGCGAATATTTATTTTGGTTTGGATACTGAACTAACAATCAACGCCGCTTCGAGTGCTGCTTCCGCATTGACTCAGGGTTCAGCGCTGCTTGGAGGTGGCCAATAATGTTTTGGAGTTCCTTTGACGCCGCAACCCTTATAAACCTATCGATTGCGATTCCACTGATCGGTGGCGTGTTGGTTTTGTTAACGGGAAAAATTCCGAATTTGCGCGAGGCCGCCTCTCTTGCGACCGCATTCATCCTGTTCACATTGGTGCTCGAAATCACGCAGCGCATTTTTGCTGGTGAGGCCATGTCTACGACCTGGGTTGAGTTATTTCCAGGCATTGGTTTGTCGTTCGATATTGAGCCATTGGGTGTTGTGTTTGCAATTGTTGCGAGCGCACTTTGGCCCGTAACCACGATTTATGCAATTGGCTATATGCGGGGCCACAACGAAGAAAATCAAACAAGGTTTTTCTTTTGCTTTGCGTTAGCAATTAGCTCGGTTATGGCGATTTGTTTTTCTGGCAATTTACTTACACTGTTTGTTTTTTATGAAGTACTTACGCTTTCGACCTATCCGCTCGTGACTCATGCAGGTACGGACGCCGCAAAGCAAGGTGGACGAGTATATCTTGGTATTTTGATCAGCACTTCAATTGCCTTTTTGTTGCTTGCAATTTTGGGCACGTGGCAGGTAGCTGGTACGCTCGACTTTACTCCCGGGGGCGTATTTGCGAACGCGGACGGGGCCCCTATTCTCGGTATTCTTTTGGTTCTCTTTTGTTATGGCATTGGTAAAGCGGCACTTATGCCATTTCACCGCTGGCTCCCCGCCGCGATGGTCGCGCCCACGCCCGTTAGTGCTCTACTCCATGCTGTTGCTGTTGTTAAAGCAGGGGTATTTAGTGTTTTAAAGGTCGTAATATATATTTTCGGGCTTGAGCAACTTAAAGAGATTTCGCTGACTGATGTGATGCTATATATCGCAGCAACGACCGTCTTGCTTTCATCGTGTATTGCGATGACTAAGGACAACCTCAAAGCACGCCTCGCATACTCTACCGTTAGCCAGTT
>NZ_LWFU01000419.1:0-2606 GCF_001635135.1 Oleiphilus sp. HI0080 | reverse complement strand
CTAAAAATAAACCAGTCTGTTACCTGAAGCAAATTTATGTTTAAGGATTATGAATCCTTGAAAACCGAGGCGAGATACGCATTCAACAATTGGTTTTTTGGATCCATTTCTTGGCGAATTTTTTTAAAATCATCCCAGTGCTCGTAAGCGTCTCTGAATTGTTTGCCGGTAAAACTGTTAAGTTTGCCCCAATGTGGTCTCCCACCATACTTTTGAAAGATTGGTTCGATCGCTGAAAACAGCGGTTTGTGGTCTTCCTCAAAGTAACGGTGTACCGCGATTGAAATGCTATCTCTTTTGTAGAATGGCGAGAGCCAGCAATCATCCGCTTTTACAAAGCGGCATTCGAAAGGGAAGAATACCTGCGGAAACTCTTTTTCAATCAATACCTTAATTTCATCGAGAGCTTTTAGTCCAATACTGGCCGGGAGGTGGTATTCCATCTCATTAAAGCGCACGTTTCGCTCTGTCGCATAAATCTGATGGCTATGGTCGATGTTCGTTTCGGTATTCAGCGTTTTCATGTATGTGCCAAGCACTAACTCGCGCAGCTCGTTATTCCAGCCTAAATAATCTCGAGCAAGTTTCAAATCCATCAACCCATCGTTACCGTCTAGCTCTTCTTTCACCGACGGCGCTTCTGAGGTTTCGTCGAGGGCATCACTCAAAATCATTCCGGTGAAGGGAATAACATAAAACTCAAAATTACGGTGTTGCTGCGCTAAAGCCTCGGCTGCTGCTAAACCCTCCGAGTACTTATGCCAGCGAGCGAGGCGTTTTAAACGGAAGGGTTCTCGGTTGCGCATACGGATTCGGGTCATCAAGCCAAGGCTACCTAAGCCTACTTGCGCGGCTTTGAACAGCGCTTGATTGTCTTGCTCGTTGCAAACGAACAGCTCCCCACTCGGCGTAACGAGTTCGATCTCGCTGACATAGGCCGACAAGCATTGCAGTGTTTGCCCTGTGCCATGCGTCGCGGTGCTGATGGCACCTGCCATTGTTTGACGGTCGACATCGGGCATGTTGATCATCGCCTGACCCATATCATTCAGAGCAGGGCCAATGGCGCTTAACTGCGTGCCAGCGCCAATGTCGGCCTCGTACTTGCTGCCAGAGACGGCGCTCACCCCGCGGATATAACTGGTACTGATAAGCGTATCGTTGGTTGGCACTAGCGCAGTGAAAGAATGACCCGAGCCGACCGAGCGCATTTTTCCAGAGTTATTCCGCATCCATGCCTGAACATCTAAAGTTGACTTTGGGGCGACGCGTTGGCTTGGAACGCACCGTTGGTTGCCGGACCAGTTTTGCCATGGCAGTGGCTTTGACCCAACGGCAATGTTTGGGACAGAGCTTGCCAGACATGCGGCAACGATAGATTTGAGAAGATCTCTACGATACATCATGGCGTTTCTTATTATCCGTTTAGTTTGTGCCTTAATTTTTGGGCGTTGCTAAATAGTAGACGAGGGATTCCAAGTCTTGTTGATCGCAGTCAAAACATTGTCCTAAGGGTGGCATGCCCTGATAGCCGTTAACGACTTTGTTGATAATGTCGTCAATAGGCTGAATGAGTATGGCGCTCCATGCTTCAGTGTCTCCGCGGAGCGGGGCGCCAGCACCTTCCACTTCGTGGCACGCTTTGCAGCTCGCTTCGTACTTAGCGAGTTGGCTCTCGCTAAGATTAACACTTGGGATTTGAGTGTTGCTGTCCGGCTTGCTGGTGCAGGCGCTGAGACCTGCTATTGCGAACATTGTCATCATGATCAACAAAGCGTTGCTTATTTTTCGGTGGCTCATGTTTTACTACGTCGCTATCTTTTCGCTAATGAATAGCTACTATATTTACACTCGTGCTTGCATCCCTAGTGCAAAATGGCCATTTTCAGGGTCTTACTGCGATAAGTTTCAAACCTTTTGAGTTATCCAGCTCTTCTATCTCTGGCGCACGTTCAATTACTTCCAGATCAGCATGATCTCCGAAGTGTTGGCTAAGATCATGCTTGAACTCATCAATGCTGATCTGCGGGTTGTTTAGGCAGCAGAGCATGGTTCCATCTTCCGCTAAGGCATGACGGCTGTGGTCAAGTAACTTCAAGTAGTCCTTCCAGCCTTGAAATGCTTTCTTCTGATAGGGCGGCGGATCGAGAATGATTAGATCATAGGGCTCACGACTTTCAAACCAACGTTGCGCTTTCAGAATATCTCTTTTGTAAAATGCTGAGCAGCCATCATGCAACTGATTACTTTGATGATTTTTTTGCGCGATTTTTAAGACGTTTGCGGCCATGTCTACGTTGTCGACTCGACGTGCACCGCCATGCAGAGCAAACAGTGAAAATACTCCGGTGTAAGAGAACAGATTGAGCACTCGCTTGTTGTGCGAATGGGCTTTTACCCAAAACCAGCCGGCACGCATGTCTAGAAAAACACCGGTGTTACGGTTCTTACCGAGCTTAATTTCGCAATGGAGTCCATCATCTATCATTCCAGGGAAAATTAAAGGCAACTCGAGCGGGTTGCGCGAGGCAAAAACGCTGGTGACAAAATCGGGCCACTCGCGCGATTGAATGAGAATAGCCTCAACAGTATCAAGCGCATCGAAC
>NZ_LWFU01000418.1:0-3248 GCF_001635135.1 Oleiphilus sp. HI0080 | reverse complement strand
GCAAGAGGCTGATGGCGAGCTTGAGCAGCCAGTGCCTTATCAGAATCATTGGTCTGAGCAAGACGCAATTCTCATTACTTACGGAGACAGCGTTTCTGTTGGCGCCTCGGCCTTAGATTCAAATACCGAGAAGCCTCTCGCGACTCTAAAAACCTTCCTCGACACCTATTGTGCTGATGGTTTCAACTCAGTGCATCTATTGCCTTTTTACCCCTACAGTTCCGATGACGGTTTTTCGGTTATTAACTACGTTCAGGTTAATGAGGCCCTAGGTGATTGGTCTCACATTCGTGATATTAGTAACGACTACAGAACAATGGCTGACTTAGTAATCAATCATTGTTCTTCGAGAAGTGTTTGGTTTGATAATTTCGTCAAAGGAGAGGGTGTAGGGCATGACTATTTTTATACCGCGGACCCTGCGGATGACGTCTCTCATGTGGTCCGTCCACGAACCTCTTCGCTTTTGCGCGAAACCGAGACGGTAAAAGACGGCACGCGCTACGTTTGGTGCACCTTTAGTCACGATCAGGTTGATCTAGACTTTCGCAACCCAAAGGTATTAGTCGAATTTGTCAAAATATTACGGGCTTATCTCGACGAAGGGATTCGAATTTTTCGCTTCGATGCGATTGCCTTCCTATGGAAGGTGATCGGTACGAGTAGCCTCAATTTACCTGAAACCCATGAATTAGTTCGTCTTTTACGCACTTTGCTTGAATTTGCGCAGCCTGACGCGGTGATTATCACCGAAACCAACATCCCTAATCGTGAAAATCTTTCATACTTTGGCAACGCCAACGAAGCGCATTGTGTTTACAACTTTTCTCTTCCGCCACTGCTCGTAAACACTCTAATAACCGGCAGCTGCTTTTATCTGAAACAATGGATGATGAGCATGCCGCCCGCGCTGCATGGCACAGCTTATTTTAATTTCATCGCTTCGCATGATGGGATCGGCCTGCGACCCGCGGAAGGTTTGTTGAGCGAGGAAGAAATCAACACACTCATTAACACCATGCAGAGCTTTGGTGGCAGAATTTCCATGCGCGCATTGGAGAACAATGAGAACAAACCTTATGAAATTAATATTTCGTTGTTCGATGCGCTACAAGGTACCACCGCTGGGCCAGATAAATGGGCGATTGAGCGATTTTTGTGTGCGCACGCGATTATGTTTGCGCTTGAAGGCATTCCGGGCGTTTACATTCATAGCTTGGTAGGCACGCGTAATGATTACCAGAAGGTGGAACACACCAAGCATAACCGCTCGATCAATCGGCATAAGTGGGAATATGCAGAGCTCGAGTCGGCGATTGCCGATACATCCACCAGTCATAGCCGAGTGTATGCGGGCGTGATGGAGTTACTAAAAATTCGTCGTCGTCAGTCCGCTTTTCATCCTAACGCCACGCAGTTCACCCTCCATCTCGGAGATCAGGTCTTCGGCTTTTGGCGTCAAAGTATGAACCGAACGCAGAATATATTCTGTATTTTTAATATCAGTGATCAAGAACAAGAGCTTCATTTGAGTGAATTGAATCTCTCTGACTTCATGGAGTGGAGCGATTTGATCAGTGGCGCGAAAATTGGTGATCTGAGTGAAAGCTTGATGTTGCAACCCTACCAAACGCTTTGGATCAGCAATTGTTAGGTGTATTTTGCAAGCGTGCTATCGTGCCTTATGGGGTTTAAATCCAACATTAAGTCCTTGAGCTAAGGATCTGAAAATAAAACAGTTTTTAATGGAAAGTCAGGGGCTTGCTGCTATATTTAAAGCTAACATGAATTAACGCGCCACCTTTGATGAAGTATTTAAAAAGCTTTAGCAAACAGCTTCGATTTTTTCGCGAAACACATAAGTTAAGTCTCAGTGATGTCGCGAACCTGTGTAATGTAGACGAAAGCGTCGTCGATGCGTGGGAGAAGGGTGGATCGAATTCAATTTATCCGAGCCTAGAGAACCTTCTCGATATTTGCTTTAAAACGGGTGCTTCGCTCGAGTATTTTATTGATCTCCCTGTTCAGGGAGATCTTCCACAGCTTGAATTGCCTGGTTTTGTGGTGTCTGGTGAGCCTGATGATCTCAGCGAGACATTAAACGCCTTAGATAAAGAGCTAGAGGCGGTATTACCAAAAGATCAAGAACTTGAGCTGCTCAAACGCTTTCGAAAAAGTGACGAACAAAACCGCTCCCTGATTTTGCAGTTAATGGGCATGTAGGCACGGCTATGAACCAGTAGCGGTGAGCAGTAAAATAAAAAAGGCAGATCTGATTGATCTGCCTTTTTTGATTCTTGTCTGAGCTTTATTGAGGCTTGTAAACGTTCTCGTATACATAGTTTGTTGCCTTAACAAAGCCGTCGACGCTGCCACAATCAAAACGCTCGCCTTTGAACTTGTATGCCAACACACAGCCATTTTTAGCCTGCGTCATTAACGCATCCGTGATTTGAACTTCGCCATTTTTGCCTGGTGGTGTGTTCTCGATAATATCGAAAATATCTGGCGTCAAAATGTATCGTCCAATGATCGCAAGATTGCTAGGCGCATCCTCAGGGGCCGGCTTTTCAACCATGTCGGTAATACGGTAGAGACCGTCCTTCATTGATTCGCCCGCAATCACGCCATACTTGTGGGTTTGATCCGCCGGTACTTCTTGAATCGCGACGATGCTGCAACGAAACTGACTGTAAAGCATGCTCATCTGCTTGAGTACGCCATTACCAGGCTCGTCTCCTACACATAGGTCATCGGCGAGTAGCACGGCAAATGGGTTGTCGCCTACAAGCGTCTTGCCAGATAAGATTGCATGGCCAAGGCCTTTCATCTCATGTTGACGTGTAAAAGAAAAGGTATTGTTATGAATAAGATCGCGAATCTCAGAAAGCAGGTCTTCTTTACCCGAACCTTGGATTTGATGTTCTAGCTCATAACTGATGTCGAAATGATCTGCGATAGCGCGCTTTCCACGACCTGTTACAAAACCAAAGTTATTCATCCCGGCCTCTTGCGCTTCTTCAACCCCGTATTGAACAAGCGGCTTGTTAACGAGTGGGAGCATTTCTTTCGGCATGGCTTTCGTAGCAGGCAAAAATCGAGTGCCGTAACCGGCAACTGGAAACAAACAGTTCTTAATCATAAATACAATCCTGGTATTACATAAGTGTCAATATTGTGCAAAACGCGACTAAATCAGCGCGATCTTGGAGCATAAATACAGCCGGTGATGATGGATGCGATGCTTT
>NZ_LWFU01000417.1:0-10214 GCF_001635135.1 Oleiphilus sp. HI0080 | reverse complement strand
AACAGAGAAAAACGACTTTGACATGCCCTTTATTGTTTCAAGTGAAGACGCTGCCGAGATCATCGCCAAGGGTATCGATAAAGGGACATTCGACATTGCGTTCCCTCGCATGTTTATTTGGGCGTTGAAGGCAGTGTCTAAACTGCCGAGCAAACTCCGTTTTGCGTTATTAGGCAAAATGTCCCGTCATGAATCACAAATGATCACAGAATCTAAAGGAAGTTCAAAAGCATGATGACCGAAGTTCAGTCGTCACAAAAAATCGCCGTCATTGGTTCCGGTATTTCGGGCCTCACGACGGCCTACCTTTTAAGCCGCCGTCATGAAGTCACGGTGTTTGAAGCGAATGATTACTTGGGTGGCCATACCCACACCAAACATATAGAGCNTGGTGGCCGCCGTTTTCCGGTGAATACTGGGTTCATCGTGTATAACGATTGGACTTACCCAAACTTTATTAAGTTGATGTCGCAGCTCGGTGTGCAAACGCAAGAGTCGGACATGAGCTTTAGCGTGCATGATGAAAACAGCGGGTTGGAATACAACGGCACAAGTATCAACACCTTATTTGCTCAGCGCGTGAACCTGTTTCGCCCATCGTTTTTTAGAATGGTGAAAGACATCCTACGGTTCAACAAAGAAACGGTTGCGGCGTTGAATCGGGGCGACGACTTGAGTATGACCCTCGGTGATTACATAGAGGCGAACGGCTACTCTAAGGGTTTTCGAGACTACTACATCATCCCGATGGGGGCAGCGATTTGGTCTGCATCCACCGATGTGATGATGAATTTTCCGCTTGAGTTCTTTCTACGTTTTTTCAACAACCATGGCATGCTTAGCGTTGATGACCGCCCAACTTGGCGGGTTCTGTCGGACGGCTCGAGTGCCTACGTTTCTGAACTAATCAAGCCTTTTGAAGAGCGCATTCGTTTAAATACTCCCGTTCAGAAAGTGATACGAAGTAATAACAAGGTCGTGTTACGTACAAAGAATGGCGATGAAGAATTCGATCAGGTTGTGATGGCGTGCCACAGTGACCAGGCCCTCAAGATGCTTGCAGAGCCGACAGCTTTAGAACATGAGGTGTTGGGGGCGATACCGTATCAGGAAAACGAGGTGGTTTTGCATACCGATGAACGCTTGATGCCAAAGCGCAAATTAGCTTGGGCTGCTTGGAACTACCATATTCCACAGCGCCGGAGTGAGCATGCGATGGTCACCTACAACATGAACATCTTACAGAGCTTTGAAGATGCTCCGGAGACCTTTTTGGTGACGCTTAATCGCAGCACTGAAATCGACGAGAGCAAGGTAATCGAGCGTTTTAATTATGCGCATCCAGTATTTACTCAAGATGGCGTTGCTGCGCAAGCACGACATGGAGAGATTAGCGGGCACAACCGAACGCATTACTGTGGGGCGTATTGGTTCAACGGGTTTCACGAAGATGGCGTGAATAGTGCCTTGCGAGTGGCGCAATTATTTGGAATCACTCTGTAATGACGGCTTCGACGGGGGTAAAACACAGTTGTCTCTACAAAGGGTCAATTCGCCATCGTCGCTTTACGCCGGTCTCGAACGATTTTAAATATGACATGTTCATGTGGTTTTTGGATCTGGATGAACTAGACGCTCTCGTTCAAGAAAGTCGTTTTTTCAGTTTTCGCCGCTGGGCTCCGTTTCGCTTTGTCAGGGAGGATTACTTCGGTGACAAAGAGCAGGACCTGAAACAAGCGGTTATCGCGTCCGTCACATCGTTTTTTACACGCAACGATGTTCCACACGAACCGATTAAATCGGTTCGTGTATTGACGCACATCCGCTACTTTAATCTGATATTCAATCCGGTGAGTTTTTATTATTGCTTTGACGAGCACGATGAGTTGCTTGCCGTACTGGCAGAGATTACGAATACGCCATGGGGTGAACGGCACGCATATGTTTTGCCCTTTATCTCTAAGAGTGAACGCGATACCGACGTATATCAAAGCGCAGACAATGCAGCGCTCAACGTGACACACCTGCGTGAGGATGCAAAACGCTTTGACTTTGATAAAGCGTTCCATGTATCACCGTTTAACCCCATGAATATGGAATATAACTGGGTGTTCAAGCAGCCATCTGAAAAGCTTGCTGTTCACATGGAGAACACCATGAGTAAGGCAGCGCACGATCGTTCTGCCATTGAGAAACATTTTGATGCCACGCTAGGTATGCAACGTGTGCCTGTTGCCGCGGCTGCATCCGTCATCCTCAAACAGCCGTTTATGACCCTGAAAGTCGTCTTCGGCATTTACTGGCAGGCCTTGAAATTGTGGCTCAAGCGTAGCCCGTTTTATGATCATCCATCCTTATCCAGCGCTGATACAAACTTAGCGAATGAGAAAGCAGGAACACACTATGAATAGTCAAACAACCACTCTTCCAACAAGCCAGGGTTCCAGTTTTCAGAGCTTGGCCAAAAAAGCCGTTTTTAAACAACTCGAGAGTCTAGAGTATGGCCAGCTTGTCATTATTGATGGTGGAGTTAGGCACGTATTTGGCTCGAACGAGGGCAGCGATATTTATGGTGAGTTGAATATTGTTGATCGTGCCTGCTACGTAGATATTTTGACGGGTGGAAGCATCGGTGCAGCGGAAAGTTACATGACGGGTGATTGGACGAGTCCCGATTTAGCGGCGTTGATGCGTTTAATGGTCCGCAACATGGACGTGTTGGATGGTATGGAGGGCGGGCTCGCTAAACTCTCTAAACCTGTTCTGAAGGTGATGCATCGCCTGAACCAAAATACGGTGAAGGGCTCAAAGCGAAACATCGCTGCGCACTATGATTTGGGGAATGATTTTTTCAAGACCTTTTTAGACCCAACCATGATGTATTCGTCTGCGTTGTTTCCGAGTGAAGATGCAAGCTTGGAAGAAGGCTCGTTAAACAAGCTGCGTACGATTTGTGAAAAACTCCAATTGAGCAAAACTGACCACGTTGTCGAGATCGGAACGGGGTGGGGCGGCTTTGCAATCTATGCAGCACAAAACTATGGGTGCAAGGTCACCACGACCACTATTTCACGTCAGCAATATGACTTGGCTTGCCAGCGCGTCAAGGAGGCGGGGCTCGAAGACAAAATCACCTTGCTACTTGAGGACTATCGAAAGTTGGAAGGGCAGTTCGATAAGCTGGTGTCCATAGAAATGATCGAAGCGGTTGGGTGGAAGTTTTATAACACCTACTATGAGACCTGTTCACGTCTTCTCAAGCCGGACGGTTTGATGCTGATTCAGGCGATTACCATTACCGATCAGAGATATGAGCGCGCTAAGCGGGATGTTGATTTTATTCAGCGTTATATTTTTCCTGGCAGCTGTATTCCGTCTTTGACTGCGTTGTCTTCTGCAATGCGCGATAGCTCAGATCTTCGCTTGGTTTCTCATCAGGATTTTGCTGAGCACTATGCACGCACGTTGCATATGTGGAACGAGGTCTGTAAACGAGAGTCTAAGGCGATCAGTAAGCTAGGCTACAGTGAGACTTTCCAGAGAATGTGGGAATTTTATTTGTGTTATTGTGAAGGTGGTTTTGCCGAGCGCTCAATTGGCGTTTCGCATTTATTGTACGCCAAACCGGCATTTAGAGGCGAAATAGTCGCTTAGTTCGCCATCTGTTAGAGAGGATGCATTGCGCGCCAAATGAATGATAAGTCGAGTATTATGACGCATAAGATTATCAATGCCGTGACCTTTCAGGCACTTTGGTTTACCGCGATATTGTCCGGTTGGTTGTATGCGCTTCCGTTGCTTTTCGTCCATTTGGGGCACTTTCTTTACGCCGAAAGAAGGGCAAAAGTACGCCTCGCGTGTATTGCATTGGCCGCGCTAGGGATGATGGCCGATAGTATTTTTGGTGTTTTTGGCATCTATCAGTTCAACGCTGGTAATGTCATGGTTATGGAACTGATCCCCCTGTGGCTCTGTTACATGTGGCTTGGCTTTGTGACATGCTTGCCTATCTCTCTGTCTTGGCTGCTGCGCTCGCCCGTCGTTTTGCTCGCTTTCTTTTCTATCGGTGGTGCGCTCTCTTACATCGCAGGGCGGAAGCTTGGTGCGCTCGACTTTCCTGATTCGTCGATCCCCTTTATTGCTGGGTTGTGGTTTGTTGTCGCCAGTGTGGTGTTGCTTGCGATCAAACAACAGCAGAGACAAGGCTCGCTTGGGCTTTGCCTTCAGAGCGATTAGCCCACCGGGATCGTTCCATACTGTCTTAAGTAAACCGTGTTACTCCGTCTTGCGTATTTCTAGTACAGTACAGTCAAGTACCCAGGAATGATTGATGCGATATTTTAGCTTTAAGTCTCTACTTAATTTTATTTTCTTTGCGTGTGCTTTCTCTCTCGCCTTATCTGTAAATGCGCAACAATTCAGCTTTGTTGGTAAAGCCACTGACATAGAAACGGGGGCGCTGCTATATAGCGAGGAGCACGCCATTTCACTTGATTCCGAAGGCGAGTATCTTAGTAGCGAAGTGCGCTACGTGGCTGCGGATGGATCGCTCATCGCGAGTAAGAGCCTTGATTTTGAGGCGAGCCAAACAGCCCCAACCTTAGATTTCCAATATCAGAATGCGGCCTTGCGTTATGGCTCAGAATATAGAGAGGGCATGTTTGTTCTCAAAACAGATCGATCCGAGATGCTCAAAGAGGACAGGATTTCCTTGAAGAACGACGCTTCGTTTGTTGTCGATGGTGGGTTCGATCGCCTGCTCGTGAAGCGTTGGGATAGCCTGCTTTCAGGAGATGAACACGAATTCGATTTTCTCGCTATTACGCGCGGATCCACCATCGAGTTTGAACTTAGCGTTGTTGCTCAAACCAGTGAGCGAGTGCGTTTTCAGATCAAGCCGAGCTCTTGGGTTATAGGCTTGCTGGTCGATCCGATTTTTCTGGAATACGACCGAGAGTCACGTTTGCTTATGCGTTATGAAGGGTTAACGAATATCGCTCTTTCTGATGGTGATGGAAATGCTGTCGCGGTCATTCAATATTTTTACGATGAAAAGGCCCGCTTTCTCGCTCTCAAGCGCATAGAAGCGGCTTCGGCCAGCTAGGAGAACGCTTATGTTGATTTTAAGGATCGTTGCAGGACTTTATCTTCTTAGCGGGCTTTGGTGTTTGATTCGACCGGACTTGGCGGCGAGCTATGTTGGCTATGAGATGACCGGCGTGGCGGCAACAGCAGAGTTCTTTACGGTTTACGGTGGTATTCAGTTGGGTCTTGGCATCGCGATGCTGTTGGGGTCTTTCAAAGAAGGATTTCAGGAGGCGACACTTTTTTTTGCCTTGGTTTTTTCGCTGACGCTGATTGGAACCCGTTTGATCAGTTTTATTATCTATCCCGAGGCCTTGGGCCATGTCGGCGCGTGGCTAATGGCAGAGATTGAGGGCTTTATCGCGCTTGCTCTAGGCGTTGCCTATTATAGAGCTGCACATCGCCAGCAAGTGATGCGCAGCTCTATGATCTAAGGCGGCAGTTAGACTTTCTTTCAAAAACGCCTCGCTACAAGGTGTTTAGTAGCGTCAACTCCGAAGGGTGAGGGGCGAGGTACTTGCAGTTGTTGACGAAGGGCTTGGGGTGGCGGCGAAAGTGATGTCGCATTAGGACGATCGGAACGATCAGTGGCACTAATCCTTCCCGATATTGCAAGATCGTTTCGACAAGCTCTGCCTTATCTTCTTTATCGATATCATTTTTAAGAAAGCCCTGCAGGTGTTGCAGTACGTTAACGTGATTTTTACGTGTTGCGCGGATCTTCAGAATTCTCATCATTTCGACAAAGTAGCACTCTGAAAGCGACTCCACTTTGGTTTTGTTTCCGTTACCAAGCATGGTACCGAGCGCACGCGTTCGATCTTGATCGTGACTTAAAAGAGCGTATTTGTAGGCGGAATGGAATTCCGTCAGTGCCTTCATCGTGAGCCCATTTTCAATGAGGTCTAACCAATCACGGTAAGCATAAACGCGCTTGATGAAGTTCTCTCGAAGCACTGGATCGCCCAAGCGGCCCTCTTCTTCGACCGGCAAATTGGGAAAATTGCGCAGCAGAACTTCGGCGTATAGACCGGCACCAATCCGCTCGGGCATGTTCTTTTTATAAACCTTCACTCTCTCCATGCCGCAACTCGGAGAGTCTTTTTTTAGAATGTAGCCACATAGTTCTTGATGCCAATGCGCTTGCTGCTCGGCGTTATCTCGCAGCCGCTCAGTGACGTCGTGGCCTTCGGTTTTGGTACCGACCGCACGAATGCCGTCTTCGGCCTCAACCAGTCGAATTGTTTCTCGTGGGGTGCCTAGTCCAATGGCCATTTCAGGGCAAAAAGGCCGAAAGGTAAAGAACTCGCCAAGCGTCTTCGTAATGTAAGAGTGATGTTTATGTCCAGTATCAAAGCGGACCTGTTCACCGAGTAGGCAGCTACTGATACCAATCTGAATGCGATCCTTATCCGGAAAAGCCTCTGCGGTATGTTGCATTGCTGGGGTCGAAGTATTCGCTTCGCTATTCATACAGTCTCCTTGGCTATTTTCCATATTTGAACAATTCGCTTGATTCTACGATGCATCACTCGCAGCCGATTGATTACTGGCGCGAACGTCGTAAAGAAGTTTAGTCAGAACTGATCGTTTTGCCGCGTTTGTTTCTCCACCAAGCGCTGGTGTTCGCGCCCAATACCAATAACGAGGGCGTCAACAACAGGGTCAGCACCGTAGCAAAACCCAAGCCCCCCGCAATGGCGCTTGATAGTTGTCTCCACCACTGTGTTGATGGCGCACCGAAGCTTACTTCGCGACCAATAAAATCAATATTCATGGCGAGTACCATTGGAATTAAGCCAAGAATTGTTGTGCCCGCCGTGAGCAATACAGGTCGTAGACGAATCTCTCCGGTTGCGAGCGCGGCGTCAAATGCAGAATAACCGTCTTTCAGGTAGGAGTTGTAGGTGTCGATCAACACGATGTTGTTATTTACGACGATACCGGCCAGCGCAATAATGCCCAAGCCAACCATGACCACCCCAAAGGGTTGGGCGGTAATCAAAAGGCCGAGCAGTACGCCAAAGGTTGAAAAAACAATCGCGCTAAGTACTAAAAAGCTTTGATAAAAACTGTTGAATTGAATAACCAGAATGAGCAGCATCAAGAAGATCGCCAAAATGAATGCCGTTAGCAAAAACGTCATGGTCTCTTGTTGATCCTGCTGCTCGCCTTTTAGTTTTAAGCGAACATCTGGCTTGAATGTCTCGCCTTCGACCGATGCAAAAAGCGCTTCAATTTTGTCTGTTGGCAGCAGGCCTTCTTCAACATCTGATTGCAAGGTAATGGCGCGCTTGCCATCCGCTCGTTTGATGGTGCCCGTTTTAGGTGCGGCCTCAAGAGAGACGAAGTTCCCAAGAGGGACCATGCCGACGCTCGTTTGAATTCGAAAACCTTGTA
Source organism: Oleiphilus sp. HI0080 (assembly GCF_001635135.1). Lineage (NCBI taxonomy): Bacteria > Pseudomonadati > Pseudomonadota > Gammaproteobacteria > Oceanospirillales > Oleiphilaceae > Oleiphilus > Oleiphilus sp. HI0080. The sequence goes on along the minus strand of NZ_LWFU01000417.1, from coordinate 2,729 downwards.
GTGACTCCAAAGTACGTTTGTCATTTGGAAAACGGATATTGATGTCAACTTCCTCATCGGTGTCGTCAGGTCTATATTCGGCGACCTTTACACCATTTGTGAGCAGTTGAATCGCGGTGCCGATTAAGACGATGTCCGCACCGGCGCGTGCCGCATCTTCACGGTTCACTTCGACTTGCCATTCAATACCTGGCAAGGCACGATCGTCTTCGATATTTTTAAAGCCGCCAATCTTGGACATGTGCGCGCGCAGCAGATCTATTGTTTCATCAATGTGTTCGGGATAGATCGCAGATACCTGAATTTGAATTGGCTTTCCACCTGATGGGCCGTTTTCAGCCTTGCGAAACTCTAATTTTACGCCGGGAATAGATTTCGTCATTTCTGCCATTTCGGCCAAAATAGCGCTAGCAGGTCGTCGTTCATCCCAATCGATAAATTGGAAGTCGACGGTGCCAATAACATCTTCTGTGAGTTGTCCATCAGGCTGGTTGAATGAGCGGGCGTAAACAGATTCCAATTCCGGCATACCATAAAAGAATTGTTCCACTTCTCGCAGAATAGCGTCTTTCTCAAAGACGGATAAATCACCACGCGCATATACCAACACTTTGGCGCTCTCTGGCTCGACTTCCGGAAAAAACTCAACGCCTTTCCCAAATGAACCGTAGGCGAACATGATCACCACAACAATGGCGATATTGGCAAACAGGGTGAGAGCGGGTCGTCGAAGCATGGAACGCAGCAGATGAGAATATGCCTTGGTAAAGGCGTTCTCTGCTTGATCGCTTTCCTTCACGGCCTTACTACCGCCAAGTCCAGCACCGAGAACCGGTAAGAATATAAGCGCGACGACGAGAGACGCACATAAACAAATAATCACCGTGATGGGCAGAAACTTCATAAACTCGCCGACGACGCCTGGCCAAGCAATCAACGGCACGAATACCGCAAGCGTTGTTGCCGTGGAGGCGATGATCGGCCATGCCATACGTCGAGACGCTTTTGAAAAGGCACGCGCGGGGCTCAGCCCGGCTTCCTGATTTCGAGAAGCGAGTTCAGTAACAACGATCGCGCCATCAACCAGCATGCCCACCACCAGAATCAAACTGAACAGCACGACAATATTCAGTGTTAAACCCATGGCGTTGATAATCAACATGCTGCTTAAAAATGAAGCGGGGATCGCAATGCCAACGAGAATGGATGAGCGGACGCCAAGGGCACCGACGATCACAATCATGACCATGATAATGGCACTTATGACATTATTCTGTAGATCTTCGAGCATGGTGATAATGTCTTTCGACTTATCGAAAATGATGTTGTGCTCTAGTGTTTCTGGCCAATATTGTTTCTTCTCAGCCACAATCGCTTTTATGTCATCGATGACCTGGATGATATTGGCGCCGAGGCGCTTTTTGACTTCAAGGGTGAGCGCTGGCTCGCCATTTACGCGTGCGAAACCGCCTGGATCTTTGAAGGTACGCCGCACAGTCGCAACGTCTCGAAAGGCGACGACTGTATCGTTCTCGATCTTGATGGGCATCGACATAATGTCATCGAGGTCTTCAATAATACCCGAGACCTTTAGAATTTGACGGCCCGAACCATTATCGATCGCTCCAGCGGCGACCAATCGATTATTTCGAGAAACAATCGATAAGACGCTTTCAAAGTTGATGCCATAGGTTTCAAGCACCAATGGATCAACCACCACTTCTAGCAGCTCTTCGCGATCACCACCGATGTCGACTTCTAACACGCCGGCTAGTGCTTCGATGTCATCGCGCAAATCGCGCGCAATGGCGAGCAGATTGCGCTCTGGTAACGGCCCGCCAAGGCTCATGCTCATTACTGGGAAGAGGGCAACATTAATTTCGTTGACGGTTGGATCATCGCTGCCCTCAGGTAGCTTCGATTTTGCGCGATCTACTTTCTCTCGAACATCCTGTAAGGCTGCATCGCCATCAAAGCCAGCATCGAATTCTAATGTGACCGAGGCATGACCTTCGCTCGCAACCGCGCTCATTTCTTTGATGCCCTCAATGGACTTAAGCTCTTTCTCCATTGGGCGAACGAGGAGACGCTCGGCATCTTCGGGCGAGATACCCTCATAGCCCATTGATACATAAATATAGGGAATGGGGATGTCTGGCTCTGACTCTTTCGGGATCGTGTTATAGGACTGAATGCCGGCGATTAATAAGAAAAATAGGATTAGCAGCGCGGCACGGCGTCGTCGAATCGCCCAGTCGACGATATTGGGTTTATGATCGTCCGAGGAGCTGGTAGCGCTGAGGTCTGTTTTGGCAATCATGCATCACCCTCGATGCTCACTTCGACGGTTTGACCTTCAGCGACAAAGGCTTGGCCTACTACAATGAGTCGCAGCTGCTCAGGTAAGCCGGATAACCAAACGCCATCACTGTCGTTTTTGATGATCTCTACCTCGTGGCGAACCACTTGATTGTTGTCATCCACTGCATTGACGAAGATGCTGCCATCTGCCGCAAGCGAGAGTACAGAAGACGACACCTTGTGCGCTTGCAGTTCGCCAAGGGTAAGTCCGACAGAGGCGCTTTGTCCAAGCCGCATGTTTGCCGCCGGTTTTGCATTCGCTTCGACGCGGAATGTGCGTGTGGCAGGATCGGCATAGCTGGATATGTAGCTCAGCTTACCCTCGATACGTGTTCCATCGAGAAGCTTGGCGGTGAGAGTTTGGCCGA
>NZ_LWFU01000416.1:0-7163 GCF_001635135.1 Oleiphilus sp. HI0080 | reverse complement strand
TACCCCTTTCGATCAGATGCAGAGCACATTCCCGTTCGTATCGCTGAAGAACTATTAACGCTAGAAGAGCTAAAAACTATGGTGAAAAAACTATGACACCCACAATAACGTCTATTTGGATGTTCGTTGAACAAAATATGATACTCGCTTTAACGTTGATTTGGATGCTCGTTATTGCTCTGGGTTTTGTGTTTTATAGCTTTAGGGAGGCTCATTTTCTTTTAAAATACCGAGGTAAAATTGTGCCGTATCAGGAATTAGCTGATGCCCTAGGAAAAGGCGATAACGAAAGCTTAAAGGCTTATTCTGATTTGGCGTTAAAGTGTTTCGTTTTTAATTCGACAGAGGTGGCAATTGATAACGTTGCTGTGTCACAGAAAAAGCTTGTGTTGCGAGACGAAATTTATAATCTCATTCCAGAGAGATACATCTCGAATTATAAGTTTTTACCTGCGCTGCTAACAACTGCTGGCGTGCTCGGCACATTCGTTGGTATTTCCGTGGCACTGATGGGGTTGGGTGATATTTCGGATACGGATAAACTATTGACTGCTGCGGTCGGTCTAATGGCAGGCATGAAAACAGCATTTTGGACGTCTGTTGTAGGTATGGCGACTTCACTACTGTTTATGCTTGGCTTGAATCGAACAAACCAAAAGGCCGATCAAGCGTGGTTTGCGCTTGAAGAAACACTTATTCGGATTGCCGCGGTACCTTCCCAGGCGGAGCTAGCATTGGGAGAGTCCTCTGAGAACAGGTTTTATGAAAAGCAATTAGATGTGTTAGAGCGGATAAGCCATTCTAGTAGTGATTCACAGATTATGATCTCCCGCATCGCAGCGAATTCGGACAAGAACTCGCCTGAAAAAATTGCCGCACTTATTGGAGAGGTTGTTAAACGCGCACTTAATGAAGCCGTTGTGCCAGTTTTAAAACAGCATACTCTTGAGATACATAATTCTTTTGATAAACAAAGAGAAGAATTTAAGAGGGAACTATTTTCTCCTTTGGCTGAACAATTAAATCGATTGAATTCGTTTAACGATCGAATTGTCTCATCATTAGACTTGCTTAAATCAGAGTTGGTTGACCTAGCTCAGAATTTGAATCAAACCACTGATGTATTGAAAAGATTCCAGCAGGATACGATGGGAGAGCTTTTGGGGTTTGCTAAAAATCTAGAGGTTATCTTTGATGACTTTAAAGGTTCCATTCAGTCAACAATGACTGATATCACGGAGAGAATGGATCGCTCTTTTGATATTGCTGAGAAAGGAATGGAGAAACAAAGGGTTGCGTTTGAGGAGGCGGCAGGTCGCGTAGCTACCGCTTTTGAATCGCAAGCCAGTCAGCTTGAATTATTAGGAGAAAAAGCAAAAGAACTGATGGAGAGTGCGGGTCAAAATTTAGCAGAAGGCTTGGCAGACCTAGATGATAAGATTCAATCGATGTCTCAAGCAACTCAGGTAGAGCTGGAGCGCTTCAGGCAGGACTATCAAGAAAATCTCCAACAGTTTTTTGCTAGCCAGGCTAACTTACTTGAAGAGTCACTTGGGCAACAGCGTGATGGGCTTGCCAAGGTCGTTGAGGACTTTAAGTCTGTATTTGTCGAGGAGCATGAAAAACGTTTGGCTCAGTACGCTGAAATTCATAGTGCAGAGCAGAGCCTTAAAGAATTACTCGAGTTAATTAAAGCAACCGAGGCTAGTAGTGTTACTCAGGTAGCGGAGCTATCCAAGAACTTAGGTAGCCAAGTGTCGATTATGACTAAGGAATATAAAGAAGCGAATGCTAGCTTTAAGAACCTTATTCAGGACATGCCGAAAGCAATGGAGGCTTGGTTTGAACAAGCGGCTAAAACTCAGAATGAGTACTTTAGTAATTTTGATGATAGCTCCTCCAAAGTCTTTGGGCATTTGGCAGAAATCGCACAAGTCCTGTATGAGGCTGCAAGTCATAAAAATCAAGTTGATCAAGTAACGAGTAATATCTGATGAATCCTCGCGCAGCACAAGCTTCGGCAGATCGTGATATCGATGAAACAGGTTCATGGTTATCTATAGGAGACTTAATGAGCGGCCTCCTGATGCTATTTGCTGTTTTATTGATTGCGACGTTGACCTTAATTAATGAAAACCAAGATCAGCGGATTATCATTATTCAGACCCTCAAGGAAACACTCGAAAATGCAGATTTCGAAGTTGAAGTAAATCCGAAAACAGGCGACATCAGCATATTAGACTCGGTTCTTTTTAAACCTAATCAGTCAGCGGTTACTCAAGCAGGCAAAGAGTTTTTAGCGAGCTTTGTTCCGACATACAGCAAGGCTTTGTTGGCCGACCCCATAGTTGCGGAACAAATCAGTTATATCATTATCGAAGGTCACTCGGATTCACTTGGTCCCATTATCTACAATATGAACCTAAGTATTGATAGGGCAAAGTCTGTGTTCAATGAGGTGAGTGAAATTGATATTTCTGAGCGAGGAGAGTTAATTGCTAGGTTATTGGTGGCAGGACGCGGAGAAGCTGATTCATATCAGGCCTATCAACGAAAACAAGATCGGAAGGTCGTGTTTAGAATCCAGTTTAAGAATGAAAAGTTCTGGGCACAGCTCAAAGATATATTGAGCATGAATAAAGACTAATGGCTTTTACTGCTCCTGTATCAATAAAGCCAAAGAAGCTAATGAAAGTAGCTTGTGGTCTTGCGGGGCATGGCTATGAATTTGGTGTTGCAGTCTTCCCTTTAAGAAAAGGAGAGGATGCAAAAGCCTTACTTTTGGGAGGTAGAGGCGATGAGCTTACCCTCGCAGAATGGGCTTTTTTTCTTGAAGATCAAGCCTGCTGGGAAGAGTGCAGTAGAAAAGAATTAGATGACCTGATATTGCTCGTATATGAGCAGTTTGTCGAAAACTCTGCATTAAGAACGATGTTTTCTTTCAAACTTGTATTAGGTATGCAAGATTCAGAGCTTTCAGTTGTTCGCCCATTGTTTGAAAACCTTGATTTAGTTAAAGACCGCCTTAGCCGACTTGATGAGTTAAGGTTTAGCTGGATTGAACTTATTTACGATAAAAACTACGCCCAAGTTATCGACTACTGTATTAGCCATGGTCGCAGCCATCACAGAATCATGATTGAGCTTGGTTGGGCAGGTTTAAGTAAGCTAGATGAGCGCTTGTTCTTAACTGTGCTTGAAGCGGTTAAAGCAACGAAGTGCTCAGACGATTTGTTGCTAGAGTACTTTGTAACATTAGAAGTTGATCGTTGTGGGTCTTTGTTGAATTGCCTTCTGTCTTCAACGAGTAACTTGTCTGACAGCCTGAATCGATGGATTCGTTTTAATGCCTCACCAGCGGCTAAAACTAGGGAGATATGGGATCGACTTGATGCCGTTGTTCAGCTTGCCATTATTAATAGATTAGATCTTAACGCTTTTCACTTAACAACCCCGATAATGAAAGGTCTTGCAGATGCACTTGAGAAATTGCAGACAGAAGAGATGGGGCGGGAAGCTCGCAGACTCAGATCTCGTTACAACTTTTGGACTAACTATACGAGTTCTATTATCACTGGAAAGTGGCTCCATCACCCTAAATTTGAAGGGTTAATGCAGAGTCAGGCCCTAGAAGGGCCGCATATAGGTGTATTGAACTGTAACAGTAGCGATGTTGTAGATGGTTTTACTTCACCTTTTTTAGTGCTTGAGTTCAGGGATTACTTGATTGTCGATCAGTTGTTACATAGCTTTGGTGTAGTAAAAATCTTTAAGAAAAATGCAGTTCTCCTAGATAAATTGTTTGGCGGTACGCTTTGCACCTCCCCTTGCTCCGTTTCGTTGAAAGCTCTCTTGTTAGAGGTTCAGCTGGATGTCCACGACCACATGCAATTTTGGCAAGGATCTTTAGAAAGTAAGCTCAGAGAGCAGTATGAAATATTACCTGATAAAAATACAACTCGTTTTAAGGGGTTGCCGAGCAGTATAGAGTATGACCCAAAATATGGACTACCGGCGCCAAGTTTGGCTGAAATCGAAGCACGAAACGAACAATTAAAGGAATGGGAGGCTGCTTTTTTTGCTAACGAAAGGCGCTTGGGGAAATATAGCTCTAGTCAAGTTTTAGATGTACTCGAAACCCAGATTAGAAAACCTCGTATAAACCGGCTCCTTCAAGAAGATAAGACGAGAGTGGCGGCTGTTACGGAATTGAAAGTTGGGGTGAAAAATGAAGAGTATTGGGCAACTAAATTATTAGGAGAGTACCTATTAACAAGCCCAAACTTATCTAAACAGGATCGATTTGATGGTGAGCGATACCTGGCGAAAGCTCGGCAATGGGGGCAGGTAACAAGTGCTTCGGGTAAGGCTGTTCGGGTAGCGCAGAGAAAACGGAAATAACCGTGTTGCAGAGGAAGCTAGTCGTGCAATGAAGCTACCATCAAAGTAACTAACTTACATTTTTATCAGCGGTGCTCGGCTCTTATCAAGCTTTATGAGCTTATGTTACTCTCGTTCCATTTGCGAATTGGCAGTGCTTTTTTTCACCGACTAACTTCTGTGCTTGGCCACCCTTAAGGAAAAATATGAATCTTATGTTTCGTTTATTAGTAATCAGCTTTTGCTTAGCTATGGTCACGGCTTGTTCCGAGCAAAGAGCTAGCAGCGAGTACAGTGATACAGAGTATGCTGGTAATGACCAAGAAGCAGATTATAGTGGTAGCTACTTTGATGCTTCTGTTGATGTATTTCTTGAGCCTCAACTACAGCTAACAAGTCGTGGCCCAGTTGTTCCTCCTCACAACTTATCTCTGCCAATATCGACTATTAATATCAGCGAAGTTGAGTTAGAGCTTTTTTATGTCCATAAGCCAGGCGCGTACCTTTCTAAGCACAAACATTATATTGATAAGAACATATCGTCTTGGGACTTAAATAGACAAAATGAGGCTTTAAGTAGTGTTTATTTGGAACGCTATCGAATAGAAAACGTTAGTACGAATGAAGATATACGTAGCCGTATTGCTTTACCCAGGAACCTTAAGGAAGGGTGGTATTTTGCAAGGATGCGGCAAGTGGGCGTTGTCGACGACTATATGACCTTTCCTTTACACATAACTTCCCTTGGCGCGCACCTGAGCTACCTGCCGGGAGAAACTACAGCAGAACTATTTGTAAATGACATCCAGAGTGGTCAGCCGTTAGAGTCTGGCTCGGTACAAACCTACCTTAATGGACGGCTAGTAGGTGTTAAGTACCCAATAGAAGGCGGTAAAGCTAAGGTAAAAATAAATCACGATGACCGTTACACTATTGTTGCTTCAAGTAGTGACGGTCAAAACGTCAGCATCATTTCACCGAAAGAAGTTCCCTTAGATCTATCAGAATTTAACATCGATGGAAAACCTTACACCCCTGTCGATGCGTTTATTTACGGAAACAGAGACTTGCTTAAACCGAGTGAAAGTCTACTGGTTTCTGTATTGGTGCGTGACGATGACGGACAAAATATTGAGTCGGTACCTCTGTATCTAAGGCTAATAAAGCCTGATGGGCAAACCGAAAAAATCAAGTTGCAGCCAGGAGAAAATAAAGGGCACTATCGCCACGCTATTGACGTGCCCCAAGATGCTCCGACGGGTTTGTATAAACTAGAAGCTAGGGTAAACCCTTATGCGGAAAACCCGATGAATACGTTTCTATTTCAAGTCCAAGAATTCACACCAGAAAGAATGGATATGCACATAGAACTGGCGCTTTCTAACTCTCAAGTGCATCAACGCAATCATCTATCGTTAGAGGGAAGGTATCTTTTTGGTGCGCCTGCTAATGGTAATAAAGCCGACGTGACGATTACTTCTAAAGCTGTTCGTTTTCCTAGTAAGCGTTTAAGAAACTATATTGTTGGGGCTCCATTTGATTTAGAAAAACGTTACCAACAATTACCTGAGTTGACGTTAGATTCAAAAGGTACGGGGAACATTGCTTTACCTCGAATGAAAGAACAGCTTATGTCCCCTGTTGAAAGTACCATTTCGGTTGTCTTAAAAGACAAAGGAGCAACGGGTGCACAGAGAAAAGTTCGTTATATTACACACCCTTCCAACAAATATGTTGCGGTCAAAGAACTTTCTGAAACCCCTAGTTATTATTCGAATGTAGATTTTGATTTAGCGATCATTGACATCGAGCAAGATAAAAAGATTGATGGAAAATTAAAAGCGGCTCTTTATCGCCACATAGGAAGCTATTTTTGGACATACTCTGAACAGTCGGGTTGGCAGAGGCACGACCAGGCCAACCCATGGCGGTTAGAGCAAGAATATTCTGTGGATACAAGTAAAAACACGATGATCTCAATGCCAGTAAAGTGGGGTAGGTACAAACTGGTTGGAAAATCTATAGATACGCAAACACTTGAATACGAGTTTCGCGCTGGTTGGAATTCTTCCGATAGCTTGGCTGGAGTCCGGCCGGGGATGCTTAATCTGAGTTATGCGAAAGACCAGGTTAACGAGAATGATCAAAACGTAACGGTTAGTTTTACACCAAACGTCGACGGTCATGCGATCGTTAACCTAGTGGCCGACAAGGTTTTATGGAGCAAATCTATAGAAACTAAAATTGGGGAGCTCAGTAGCCTTGATATTCCAAATAAATGGAAGCGTCATGACTTGTATGTTTCGGTAGTTAATGTTGGTAGTGATGCGCAAGAAAATTCAAAGCGAGAACTTGGTGTTAAATACCTCAAGCTGAACCGTGATTTCCGTAAGTTGACTGTCACTTCGAAGCTTCCGGACAAGATTGTACCGAATACTGTTGTGAGTTTCCCGGTAGAGATCAGCTCACTTAATTATGCACATCAAGGAGCAAAACTCACCGTCTCTATTGTGGATAAAGGTATTACCAACATCACCGATTATCACGGCACGGATCCTTTTGAACATTTCTACGCGCAACGAAGCTATGGCTTTGATCATATTGATTTATATGGCCGTATCTTTGACCAAGCTGCCGACCCTTTCGCGACACCAAAATTTGGCGGCGATGCTCCAGGAGCTAAAAACAATGCTGCTAATGAGTTGGTTGAGAGCAAAACTATTATTCTCGACAGCCAAGTGATTCAAGCTGATATTCAAGGGAAAGCTGAAGTCAGCTTCGAG
>NZ_LWFU01000415.1:0-16751 GCF_001635135.1 Oleiphilus sp. HI0080 | reverse complement strand
AGCTGCATGCGGTTCTTTTGCAGCACTGCCGCTATGGCTCAGCCCATCAGATCGTTCATCTAGCTCAACCGACTCGCATACCTTAGCGCTTCCGAGGTACTCAATCTCGACCTCATGTATCGGCTGTGCCTTTTTCGTACCCGGAACGGTGATCTCCCCCTCGTCCAAGACTAACTCGAAGTGGTGGCCACCCCATTGAACAATCTTGGCGGTACGCTGAAAATCGGTTCGAAATACGGGCTTTAACTGCAAATTGGTAGCATGTAACTGTGCAGTCCAAACATCGAGCGACTCCAACGCTTTAGTGCTCAAAATAGGCTTCGCTAATTCCCATTCCCATTCTCCCCGCTGCGAAACGCCATTCACGCTTTTGCCTGCGGTTTTAAGCGTTTGGATATAACGGGTATTAGGCGCAACGCCTTTTTTTCGAATCCGCAAAGCCACTTTATTCTTATGAAGCGTCAGATCTTCGGTATCAAAATAGATATTTTCAAGCTGCATGATCTTAATTTGCGCTGCATTGTCTTGGGTTACATCAGCTTGAGCGGGCCCGCTTTGTGTTAGGTCAGTTTGCGCTGCACCAGTACTGAGCATCGCTTGCTCAAGCTGCGCAAACGAGAGCGCCTCCGTGCAGGACAGTTTTAACTCTAGCTCTTTCGCCATCACTCTATTCCCAAGCTTACTCGATAAACATCATTCAGTTTATACACTTTTTAACTCGCAGAAACGAAAAAACCGGCCAGAAGGCCGGTTTTCAATACTAGCTAACTAAGTAAAACTTAGAAGTAGTAAGTAGCACCGATAGCAGTTGCTGTGTCGTCTTGATCTTTAACGTTGTCGTAACCATCAGACTGAGCTGCTTCAATGTATACGTACATGTTGTCGCTTACATTGTGAAGCGCTTGCAAATAGATAGTTGACTGATCGTCGTCAGTTGCGCCATCTGCATCCGTACCGTAGATGCCGTAACCTAGAGCAAACGTAGTTGCGCCCATGTTGTAAAGACCTTGAAGACCCATGTAGTCACCGCCGTCTTTCTGGCCAGACTCAGACTCATCAAGCGTTTCGTACTGCGCTTGAAGCGTTAGGTCGCCCATCATCATTGCTGCTGCAATACCGATAGCGTCTTGGCCTTTGTTGTTACCGTAGTTAGTGTCAGAAGCCATAGAGTATGCCGCTGCTACGTAGAACTCTTCAGTTTCGAATGCTGCTGCAAGCTGAGTACCACGAGTCGTAGTAGAATCACCATCGATTTTGTACGTCGCACCAACTTTGATCGCGTCAAACGTACCAACGTACTGCGCGTTGTCGCCTTCGCCAATCGTCGTCAAGTTAGCACCAAGACCGATCTGCTCAGAAGTATCGGTGATGTTGATGAACTGCTCGTAAACAGTGTCGTCAGAACCGATTTGAACAGAACCGAAGTCGCCTTTCACACCGATGTACGTTTCGTCAGTTTCGCTAAGGCCTGGGCCATTAGGCTTTGAGCTGTTTTTGTCATCAGCGTCAAATTCGAATTCCATTTTCAAAAAGCCAGTAAGGCCTTCAGAAATCATGTGCTCGTGCGTGAAACCAAGTGTAGAACCGCCGTCTGCGAATTCGTGAGAGCCGCTTTTCGCGCCATTCAGATCAGTTTCGTTCCAGAAGTGAGCAAGCTGAATGTTACCAAACACGCCCAATTTAATTGGATCGATGCTTTCTTTTGCGAATGCCGCAGTTGAGGTTAGTGTAGCTGCTGCTACAGCTGAAGCGATCAGAGTCTTTTTCATTTCGTCTTCCTTATTTCTAATTGAAGATTGGGCTGATGCCCGTTCGTTCTAAGTAATTTAATAGCTATTAAATCGTTTATTAGTATTTTCGATGGGATGCCCCAAAGTGGCGCCCATTTAATTTCACACTCGTGACAGAAATATGACAAGCGACAAACTTGTTTGATTTCTTTCACCAATGTCATGAACTGCAATCGATTTAAACAAAGTTAAATCAGGATGTAGAACATGCTTTTGGTTCGACCAAAGTTATCTTAAGCCAAAGTTCAATCAATGCGCACGTTACAGCTTAGTTAGGAAAGTGACGCAAGTGTTCAATATTTTGATCACCAAAACCACCCGTACTTTGTTTCACTTTGTACAACTTCAACGACAAATGTAAAACAACCTTCAAAGCAAGAAACGCCTATTGAGCAAAACTTCTCCACTCAGGACACTCCCTTTACCAGCCCAAGTAACTTAGCTAAAACCGTGCCAACCGCGCGATGCCCACCTTGCCGAAAATGGTGAATATTACTTTATTAACAATAGTTTAAGCGAGCTACTTAAAGCCAGCCCTTAGTTTCGGTTTAGTACACGATATTGAATTACGCAACTTTTTGGTGCGAATACATAGAAAATAGGCAAAATCCGCCCCATCTGCGAAGACCAAGCCCTATTACAGTATGAACAGGTAGTAATAGAGCCCAGCCTAAGTGAACCAAATTAGCTCTCAAACGGCCGAAAAACGTATATTTTAAGAAAATAGATGCGCTTTGTAGGGGAGGCGCCATGGCTTACGGCGTAGCGAGGCCTTGAAAACAGCTACAAGAGCCTTTGCACAAAGCACCAAAATACAACACCAGCACTAATGCTGCTCTCAAATAATGCACAACTCACTTAATAGCGCCTAGACTAAAGTCTAAGCAGTAACAGACGCTTTCAGGCGACAATGAGGGATGAAGACCCTACAAAAACAGAAACTGATTGCACTCTAAAGACAAGCTAAAGCTCAAACATAAAGGTAACAGGGCCATCGTTAAGCAAGCTCACTTTCATATCTGCCCCAAACCTTCCAGTTGCCACTCGATCATGTGCCTTCTGAGCCTTTTCGACAAAACAGTCATAGATTGATCTGCCATGCTCTGGACTCGCCGCACTTGAAAAGCTCGGTTTCGTTCCCTTTTTTGTATCGGCTGCAAGCGTAAACTGTGAAACAACCAATAAGCCTCCCTGAACGTCTTGCAGGCTTCGTCCCATGCGACCATTTTCGTCTTCAAAGATACGATACTTTAGAATTTTAGTGAGCATGCGATCGACCAGCACAGTATCGTCATGCTTCTCGACCCCGATAAAAAGCAGGATGCCCTGATCTATCTCACCAACTAGCTCACCACCCACAACAACTGAAGCGCTCTTTACACGCTGTATAAGTGCTTTCATTACTTATTGCTCTCCACGCTTTCCGGCACTATTGTTGGCAATCTTCATCACAAAAAAAGGCCGAAGTAACATATACTCCGGCCTTTTTGATTCAGAAGTTAAACCTAAGTTTTATTTGGCGCGCTTACGCTCATTCTCTGTAAGAAGCTTCTTACGCAAGCGAATACTTTGAGGCGTTACTTCTACAAGCTCATCGTCTTCAATAAACTCGAGCGCTTGCTCAAGCGTGTGAATGATTGGTGGCACTAGGGTCAACGCTTCATCCGTACCGGATGCTCGCACGTTGGTTAGCTGCTTACCTTTCGTCGGATTTACAGCCAAGTCATTCGAGCGGGAGTGAATACCAATAATCTGGCCTTCATACACGTCCTGCGCATGGCCGAGGAACAAGCGACCGCGACTCTGCAAGTTAAACAAAGAATAAGCCGCCGTCTTTCCTTTCAGCATACTCACCAATACGCCGTTCTGACGCTTGGCAACTTCGCCGACTTTAACTGGGCCATAGTGATCAAACACACTAGTCATTATGCCTGAGCCAGAAGTCATAGTTAGGAAGGCACCACGGAAACCGATCAGACCTCTTGAAGGAATGGTGAATTCTAAACGAACTCGACCCTTACCATCTGGCTCCATGTTGGTCATTTCAGCCTTACGCAGACCAAGCTCTTCCATCACCGCACCTTGATGAGGCTCTTCTACATCAATCACTACATGCTCATATGGCTCTTGAATTTCGCCATCAATTTCGCGCTGCACTACCTCAGGACGAGAAACACCCATCTCAAAGCCTTCGCGACGCATGGTTTCAATGAGCACTGAAAGGTGCAACTCACCACGACCAGAAACCACAAACTTATCAGGCGTATCACCAGCTGCAACACGAAGCGCCACGTTATGGATCAATTCCTGATCTAGGCGATCCTTAATGTTCCGCGTGGTAACAAACTTACCTTCAAGGCCTGCAAACGGAGAATCGTTAACAATAAAGGTCATGCTAACCGTTGGCTCATCAACAGAAAGCGCCGGCAAAGCTTCGACACACTCAGGGTCGCAGAGCGTATCCGAGATACCTAGCCCGTCAATACCATTAATACAAACGATATCTCCGGCACTCGCAAGCTGGGTTTCTACCTGCTCAAGACCGAGGTAACCTTTTACATTCAGAACCTTACCTTTGCGCTCTTTACCTTCTGCATCAACAATAATCACTTGTTGATTTGGCGACAACGTACCGCGCGTAATTCGACCCACTCCAATAACGCCGACATAGCTGTCATACGCTAGCGCAGAAACCTGCATTTGAAATTTCCCATCTGGGTCAACGTCTGGTGCCGGCACCTTCTCAACGATCATCTCGTAGAGCGGCGTCATATCGTCAGCCATATCTTCAGGATCAAGGCCGGCAATGCCATTAATCGCTGATGCGTAGATCACTGGAAAATCCAACTGCTCGTCCGTCGCACCGAGACTATCGAACAAATCAAAAACTTGATCCATAACCCAATCAGGACGCGCACCAGGGCGGTCAACTTTGTTGATAACAACAATTGGCTTAAGACCTTTCTCAAATGCTTTAGAAGTCACAAAGCGCGTTTGCGGCATAGGACCATCAACAGCATCAACAAGTAGACAAACAGAATCTACCATCGACAATACGCGCTCTACTTCTCCACCAAAGTCGGCGTGTCCGGGCGTATCTACAATGTTGATTCGGTAGTCGTTCCATTTGATCGCGGTATTTTTCGCAAGAATGGTAATGCCACGCTCTTTCTCCTGATCGTTGGAGTCCATGATGCGTTCGGCACCCTCATCCTTACGATCCAAAGTTCCAGACTGGCTTAGAAGCTTATCAACCAAGGTCGTCTTACCATGGTCAACGTGCGCGATAATCGCGATATTACGTAGGTTCTCAATCACTGTAGCATTACTCAAACATTGTAGGAGGCGTTAAAAAGGACGCGGATTATACAGAAAGCGAACGCAGATAAATACAAGGTGCACATTTATTTGCAATCATGCCTTTGACTGCAAACAGAGTCAGCCGCCCCATAATGGATCAGACAAAGAATTATTGCACCAACATGGGTCACTCAGACCAAGAGTTAAAACCTCAGTTTTTTATAGGTCGTTGTTTATCCTGCAGAAAACACTAAAAGCCCGAACTGGCAAGAACCTTGCTTTCTAAGTGAACCAAAAGTGGGCAGAACGCCTGCAGGCCTATGAAAGCGATAAGGGAGCATGCTATTCTGCTCGCCCATTTATAGGTTATCAGCGCCAAGAGCGAGTGGAGCATGAGACATGCTGCAGTCCTGGGGCTTATAAATCGTCAGACTTTCGGAAATAACAACGCAGCGCGCGAAGATTTAGCCGAAACCTGAAATAAACAAGAACTGCTTATCTCTTCGGTAGCCGTTCAGTAACATCCGTAATATGGAGTAATAAAATGTCAGAGAACACTCTGGGTCTCATCAAAGAGAACGAAGTTAGATGGGTAGACCTTCGCTTCACAGATACACGCGGTAAAGAGCAACACGTTAGCATTCCATCTACAGAAGTTGACGAAGACTTCTTTGAAGAAGGCAAAATGTTTGACGGCTCATCAATTGCTGGCTGGAAGGGCATCAACGAGTCAGACATGATCCTTATGCCTGACGACACTACTTCGGTTCTTGATCCTTTCACTGAAGAAACCACACTCATTTTGCGTTGCGACGTTGTTGAGCCATCAACAATGCAAGGTTACGAGCGTGACCCACGCTCTGTTGCGAAACGTGCAGAAGAGTACTTGAAGTCTACAGGCATCGCAGACAGCGCCTTGTTTGGTCCAGAGCCAGAATTCTTCGTATTTGACGATGTTAAGTGGAAAGCTGATATTAGCGGCGCAATGTACCAAATCAGCTCTGAAGAAGCTGCATGGAGCGACCACGCAGAATTCGAAGGCGGCAACATCGGTCACCGTCCAGGCGTTAAAGGCGGTTACTTCCCAGTACCACCAGTTGATTCTTTGCATGACCTACGTGGCGCCATGTGTGCTGCAATGGAAGCAATGGGTCTTGTGATCGAAGTACACCATCACGAAGTGGGTACTGCTGGTCAGTGTGAAATCGGTGTTGGTGCAAACACGCTTGTTAAGAAAGCGGACGAAGTACAAATCCTTAAGTACTGCGTACATAACGTTGCACACGCATACGGCAAAACAGCGACATTCATGCCGAAGCCTCTAGTTGGTGACAACGGTTCTGGCATGCACGTTCACATGTCTCTTGCTAAAGATGGCAGCAACCTATTTGCTGGTGACGGCTACGCTGGCCTATCTGATGAGTGCTTGTACTACATCGGCGGTATCATCAAGCACGCTCGTGCAATCAACGCATTCACGAACTCATCAACCAACTCTTACAAGCGTTTGGTACCAGGCTTCGAAGCTCCAGTTATGCTTGCATACTCTGCACGTAACCGTTCAGCGTCTATCCGTATTCCATTCGTTAACTCGCCTAAAGCGCGTCGTATGGAAGCTCGCTTCCCTGACCCATCTGCAAACCCTTACCTAGCGTTTGCTGCATTGATGATGGCAGGCCTTGACGGCATCCAGAACAAGATCCACCCTGGCGACCCAGCGGATAAAGACTTGTACGATCTACCTGCAGAAGAAGCACTTGCTATCCCAACTGTTGCAGAAACATTTGATGTAGCACTTGCAGCTCTAAAGGAAGACAACGAGTTCCTTACTAAAGGCGGCGTGTTCACAAAAGACATGATCGATGCCTATATCGAACTTAAGAACGAAGAAGTTGAGACTTTGAACATGACAACTCACCCAGTTGAGTTCCAAATGTACTACTCAGTATAAGCTTCGCCTTATATGGAAAGCCCGGTGCTCGGATAGAGCACCGGGCTTTTTTGTTTCTAAACTGCGTGCTAGGCTAGAGCTAAATGGACTGAAGGAACCTCCTGATATGACCCTCAAACGCGCTATTTGCAGCACTCCCCTTGTCGCATTAACCCTGTTACTTCTATCTCAGCCAAGCTTAAGTGCAACGAAGGTGTATAAGAAAGTAATGCCTGATGGCAGCATTAGCTATTCAGACGAAGCTCAGGACGACGCGGAAGTCCTAAACGTCGAGCCTGTCCCAACAGTACCAGCATTTAAAGCACCGCCGAGTGAGGCAAAGCCAGAGGTAGAAGCAGAAGAAAAACCCAAGAATTTTTATGCCTCTTTAACCATCCTAAGCCCCGAAAATGACACGGCCTTTAATTCCGGTTCGGGGACTGTTGAGGTCAAAATCAAGAACAACCCATCTCTCATTCGGGGTCACAAATATAAAATATTCTTAGGCAACCAACTGCTATCAGAACAAACTGAGAATTCTTACGTGACGAGCAATGTAGACCGCGGCACGCATCAGCTTTCCGTTCACATCGTTGATCAGGCGGGCCGGATTCTAAAAAGCGCAACAAACACTTTCACGCTCCATCGACCCGTTATTCGCAAACAACCCAGACAGTGATTGCACTTAGCCTGATTTGCTCGCCACTCGACCGTAAATCAGGCTCTACAACTAGACACACTGCATCCATCCAACCCTCCCGACTCATTTCCGGCGCACCATTTTCGTGCAACCTCACAATGTTCTATGTATGCTTTTCTGCACCCATATCGCGCAGAACACCAACGAAAACGTAAAAACCATTATCTTTCAATACCTTAGATAACATCTGGCAACCTACACAATATATGGTTTGAATCTTGCAGATGGTCTCAGGTGGTGCAAGCGCACATTTTTAATCAGCGACAAACTCAACGAAACAGGCAGAATGAACAACCCGCAAAAAGCATCTTTTATCTTAGAAAATTTATCGACCGCTGTTTTTGTGCTGTCTGACGAGTTGCGCGTAATCGAATACAACCCAGCTGCAGAGATGCTTCTCCAGCTGAGCCAAAAACGTATTATAAACGCCCGATTTGAAGAGCTTTTCAATGTATTTCAAGACAAATTGCAACAGGAAATGCAGGATATCTTGATCAGTGGGCATACATATACCCAACGGGAATGCGAGCTCGGGTTGTTTAATGGCGACAATATTCTTGTCGACCTCACTGTGTCAGCCATGACCTATGAAGGCCAAGTTTCGCTGCTAATTGAGGCGCAAACGAAAGATCGGCTGATGCGGATCAGTCGTGAAGAACAATTACATGAGAACCAAGAAACCGCAAAAATTCTAATTCGGGGTTTGGCACACGAGATAAAAAACCCTTTGGGTGGCATCCGGGGTGCTGCACAACTACTCGCATCTGAGCTGGATGAGGAACAGAGCGAATACACGCAAGTTATTATCGATGAGACAGATAGGCTGCGCTCACTTGTTGATCGCCTACTTGGAACGCACAAAGCGTTGAATCTGGCTGAGATCAACATTCACGAAATTCTTGAACGGGTTTGCGCATTAATCCTAGCAGAGTCTGGAAAATCCATTCGCATCGTTAAAGACTATGACCCAAGCATTCCCGAAATTTTGGGCGACAAGAGCCAACTTATACAAGGTTTTCTCAATATCGCGAAGAACGCGCTGCAAGCCTTAGAAAAGCAGGCGCAAGCTGGTGAAGACGCCTCTATCACCATTCGTACCAGAACCTTAAGGCAATTTACGATTGGTCAAACGCGGCATCGATTGGTTGCCAGAATCGAGCTGATCGACAACGGGCCAGGCATAGACAAAAACTTCATTCAAAACATCTTCTACCCGATGATCAGTGGCCGCGCAGAGGGCACGGGTCTCGGCCTTTCAATTACACAAAGTATTTTTACCAAACACCACGGTTTAGTTGAGTGTGAGAGCCAGCCAGGCCATACCAGCTTTATCGTTTATCTACCCTTGGAGTTATAAGGATGAGCACGCAACCATTAGTATGGATTATTGATGATGACCGATCGATTCGCTGGGTACTTGAGAAAGCACTTCAGAAAGAAGATTTTGCGATCCGCTCATTTGAGAATGCCGACGGCGTCCTCGAGAGCCTCGAGCGTGAATCACCAGATGCAGTAATAAGTGATATCCGCATGCCGGGAATTGACGGTTTGGAATTACTAGGCCAGATCCACAAGCAAGACCCAGATATCCCGGTCATTATCATGACGGCGCATTCCGATCTTGACAGCGCTGTCACGTCTTATCAAAGCGGCGCGTTTGAATATCTCCCGAAACCCTTTGATCTCGAAGATGCCGTATCACTCTCTAAGCGTGCGATTGCCCACTCTCAAGAACAGCGCGCTAAAAACAACGACGTCTCGGCAACCAAAGTCAGTGAAAGTACCGAAATTATCGGCGAAGCACCCGCCATGCAGGAAGTGTTTCGCGCAATTGGTCGACTCTCCCACTCCAATATAACGGTGTTGATCAACGGCGAATCGGGCACTGGTAAAGAGCTTGTCGCCAAAGCGCTGCACCAGCACAGCCCCAGAGCAAGCGAGTCCTTTATCGCGCTAAACATGGCCGCCATTCCAAAAGACCTGATTGAATCGGAACTCTTTGGCCACGAAAAAGGCGCCTTTACTGGTGCTGGCGGCCAACGCACAGGTCGCTTTGAGCAAGCGAACGGCGGTACGTTGTTTCTCGATGAAATTGGGGACATGCCCGCAGATACCCAAACCCGCTTATTACGAGTGCTCGCTGACGGTGAGTTCTACCGGGTAGGCGGCCATACGCCAGTAAAAGTCGACGTTCGAATCATTGCGGCAACACACCAAAATTTAGAACACCTAGTTAACGAAGGTTCGTTTCGAGAAGATCTCTTTCATCGCTTAAACGTGATTCGCATCCACCTTCCAAAGCTTTGTGATAGAAGGGAAGACATCCCCAAGCTAATGCACTTTTTCTTAAGTCGCGCAGCAGAGGAACTTGCCGTAGAGCCAAAGGTTCTCCGACCAGAGACCGAAGATTATTTGAGCGCATTACCGTGGCCAGGCAATGTAAGACAGCTTGAGAATACCTGTCGCTGGTTAACAGTAATGGCAAGTGGTCGAGAGATCCATGTGTCAGATTTGCCTCCCGAGCTACTACAACACAGCGATGTCTCGCTCACCGGAAGTACTTGGCAAGAGGGATTACGCAAATGGGCCGACCAAGAGTTGAAAAAAGGTCAAAGCGCCATTCTAGATACAGCCGTCCCAGAGTTTGAGCGTATCATGATTGAAACAGCGCTCAGTCATACGAGCGGGCGCCGACGGGATGCTTCGATACTGCTGGGCTGGGGAAGAAATACCCTTACTAGAAAAATCAAAGAACTCGGCATGTCCGCCGATGAAGAAGGCGATGAAGAATAGCGTCTGAAGATTGAACTTTATGTAGTAACAGGGGTGTTCGTCTTGCTAGAAATGCTGGACGAAACATGCCCTGCAACAAACAGAAGAGAGATACTTTAAACCCCAGGCATTCACGGTAGAGAGAGCCATTACGCACTGACAGAACGCTAACCGCAACCTATTGCGACTAGCCTTACTCCGAAACTCACCCGAACTGGTGGTACATTATCGGCATCCGCATTGGCCGCTGTGTAGTCCAAATAGCAGTTTTCTTGCAGCTCCAACCGTAAGACGTCCCCACCAAGATTCCCTTGAGAAACAATAACAAAATCCGAGTTCTCGGTGAGGTCTGCTGCCACACCGATACCCGCACTATCCGCGGTTGGGTAGCCGTTAACCATGGTGATGTCGGCCCCATCAAGCGTCACTGTATCACCAAGGGGGCTACCTTTAACCAGCTGCTCTGCATGCGCAACAGCCGCCGCAGACTTCATGGTCCCCGCAATACCTGCAAGGGAAGCTTCTCTCGCCTCTCTTCCAAGGTCTGCAAAACGCGGGATAGTAAAAGCCGAAAGGATACCGAGGATCACAACAACCATGATCAATTCGATGAGAGTAAAACCACGAGCGCCGCTCGCTTCAAGTCTGCCAAACTGCTGCATAGTTCTTGTCGTTTCTTTATTATTTTATTGGGATTGCTAATACGTACAGGGTGTTATTAAGCCACAGCTCATAGATTCAGACTAGAAAAATCGGTGACACGAACATGACGATTCCGTAGTGCAGATAAAGCGCTTTGGAATTAATGCAAACGGGTTGCACGAACATCTTGACCTATAGCCTATCAGGTCGATGATCAGCCACGAGAATCATCAGGGCAACTCGCATCAAGGGCGCCGATGAGAAAACACCTCAGCACGTCCGCAATATATCCAACTCAAGATTGAGCGCTCTTAAGGAAAGACCTCTCGCCAGTATATAATGCGGTCATTCCCACGATACTGACCAAAGGTAGCGAACCTCAAGGGCGCGTCTTCCAAGGAACCGTCCGCGCTTGCATCCCAATTGAAACGCAGCCAAGGCATTGTCCCTAGATCAACGACAACACCAATCGAACCAGTATGGTCGTCCCCTGTTGACGCTAAGCCCGGAGGAGAAAAACGGAACTGACCAGAACCATTCGCGAGCGTCGAGTTAAAACTCATGTCGCTGCTGCCATCTCCAACGCTAATTCCAGCATAAGGTGCGCTCACTGCATTGCCGTCTGAGTCATTGACACTCAAACCGATATCGATCGCAGAGCAAATATCATCAACATTCACTAGAAAGCCAGCCCCATCCCAATACTCCGCTTGTGCGAGCATATTAAGAGCCACATCTTCCGGCCCAAAAACATTCTCTGTACGCCAGCGACCGTAGCGCTGCTCGATACCGACAGGTCGCCACACGGGACTGTTGCTCACAGCGACAAGATCACTATCATCGATGGTATTGGCCGAAACTTCTAACTGACTGAACGCCGCTTGATTAACAGTAAACGGTGCCACCAATGCATTGGCATCCTTATCGTAGTTGTAGGTATCGCCATTATCGAAGGTATAAAGCATAACTCCTGGGGACAGAACACTGAGAGCCCCATCATTTAAACTCGCAGTGACGGGCATTTTTACCCCCACACTCGTGCCATCCTTCAAGTCGTCTTGCGTCGGAGGAATCAGCGCATCAGCAACGTCCGCTGAAACCAACTTACGAAAGTTGTTATCCGTATAATTTTCAGTCGTCACGCCGTTGGCGTTCCGTGCGGTAATGCTCGCTGAAGGCAAAGTGGCATACGTAAACGGCTGTCCAATATACGTAAAACTGCCGCAGTTTGCAGCGAAGCGACCATCATCCGGCGCGACCACAAAATCGGCAGGCGTGAACCGTCCAATGTTTGCTGATGTTGAGCCGGCAACCGTTTGACCAAAATAGGCTTGAGGCGACGTTGTCAAAGAAAATACACCAACCTCACTCACCTGCTGATCAGTCAAAGTCCGCGAACCTGGCACGGACTCTGTACCATCAAAAACCAAAGAGGTTCGTGCAAGCCCACCAAGATTTCCTCCAGATGGCGAAATGAGTTGATGACTCAAACCAACCGTACCTTGGTAGCTTGGCGCGCTCCCACCTCCATTACATTCTGCTTGAGCAGTGACACTAAAATTACTTCCCGCTGAAGTCAGCACAGAGCAAGCAGCAAGTGCAGCCTGACTCCCTCCTGCACAGGCTGCATTCGCATCATCAGCTTGGATGGTTATTCGTTGAGGCGATACAACAAAAGGGTCTACCGTGACGGCCAAAGCCGAAAATTCAGGTACAGAACCGTCATAAGGCGCTTCATCATGCAGAACATTTAAACCCAGAACTTCACCTACATCATCATAGGCCAATGCGACACTCGCCACGCCGGCATTAAAGTTAGCAGATACATTAATACTGGCCGGCTGGGTTTCACTCACGCCGACGCCATTAAATAAAATGCTTCTTGGCAGTCCAGTATCTTTGACACCCGGAGACTGAGCGATATCCGTATTCACATCACTCCACACTTTCAGATTCTTGGATCCGTCAAATCCAGTCAGCACATTACAACTACCTCCGCCGGTTAGATCCTGACCGAACGCCGTCAGGGTAAAGTTACTCGACGCTCCACATACAAAGCTCGCGGGGCTAGAGGCCAAAAAGCCAGACGCTCTAAAGTCGGTACCTGAAGTCGCAGAGCTACTGATCGCCAAGAAAGAATCCTCTACAGTCACACGAAGATCTGAGTTCTCGTTTTGATGGAACAGATAAAAATTGCGGGTACCGCTCTCACTACCGTCGAAGGTATAGGTCGATATCGGACTCCCTCCAGTGCTCGCTAGATAAAAGTCACTCAAGGTACTTTCATTGCTGCTCAGATTAATAGTGCCGGAATAATCTGACTTGGCAGCTAAGCCATCTGCACACATCGCCTGTACTTGAACAAGCGCCCGCGTTTGAGGACAAGCTAAAGAATATTGAGGTTGCGAGATAGAAAAACTACCCAAAGCACAGGAGCTTGTAGGATCACATATCCCACCGAAATCCAAAGTAGAAACGCCAGAACTGTCATAACTAATTTTAGAGTTTGAACCCAAGCTAATATTGTTTGCCGTTACAGCACCGCTGAGGTAACTCGTCGAAACGAAGCTCACGTCACCAACGGCATAAACGACACCTGCCATGGTCGCTGAATTAGGAAAACCAATATCGGAATACGCGTAGAGCAACAGACTGGAAGCAGTTACGCCAGTAAAGTCATTTACACCGGACGCGTTCAACAAGTTGCTTGAACCAATATTGAGCGTCTGATTCACAAATACCCTTGCTGTTCCGCCGCCAACCACATTGAAGCGCACCTGAGAGCCTAGCGTCAGCTGGTTAATCCAGTAATCGCCCGCGATAAGATTCACATCAGAGTTAAAACCGACATTCATGGTGTCAATAAAATATTCGTTGTACGCGGGGCTAACGCTCATCGTGGCTTGGCTACCGAGCGTCACGTTAGCATAGCCGTTAGTGGTTTGCCCCAAGATGCCCACGCTACTAAACCCGATGTTCAATGTTTCACTGTAACTTGCTGTATTCGGAAAGGTGCCCGGTGATATGGCCGCCACAGAACCCGGCTCTGCGCTGCAGTGCGACGACTCACAGCTTAATTGCCCGCTTCCGCCATTCGTCACGACGCTCCCAACAGGCAAGATAGTCGTCGGATTATTCAAGATCTGCGCATTGAAACCAAAGTCGACCGTACCATTTGCATGGCTATTAATCCCCGTGGCAAAACTGCCTGCACAGGAATCGACACAAGGCTGCGTTTCAGCCGAGGCCGCAATAATTTCTACAGCGGTTAACACTGTGTCATAGAGTCGAAGCTCGTCCAGCGTCCCAAAGGCCGAAGAGGCAGGTGCAATGTTGTAAGTCGAGGAGTTGTCGCCGAAGAATACCGATCCAACATCACCAAGCACACCATTCGTATTAAACGTCTGGCTCGCTACTTCTGTTCCATTCGCGAATATTTTGAGTTCATCGGCAGGCATGTCCCAAGTGATCGCGAGATGAACCCAGTCACCGGCATTAAAAGTATTGACCGGAGAAGTCAGATTGAAATCGCCATCAGCAGCATCCTCAAGAGAAAAACGCAAGGCGCCACTATTCAATTTCGCGAGATAAAAATATTTGTCATTGGTGTTGTTTAGAATGCGGGTACTCGCATCCAAAAGGGTACGATTTCCTGACCCAACCCAATCTTGCTCAGCGCGATACCACAACATAATGGTTCCGGCATCGCCTAGGTCATCATTAACATCAACCTGCGAGTCGACCGCATCAATAATCGCGACCGAGCTGTTCTCTGGAATATCAATCGCACGGCAAACGTAACCATCTTCATTCGAAGCGGGGTCGCCCAAAGTCACCCCGTTATTGCCGTTTCCGGTATAGTCTTCAATCGCCACGCCAGAGCCTGTAAAAGGCGTTTGCTCAAACGGGAAATGCGCTATTAGGCTATTGCTCGCACAAGGTCGCGTATCATTGAAAAGAGCAGTAACTTCAGCGTCACTGAGGACTTTCGAGTAAATCCGCAATTCATCGAGTTTTCCCCGAAAGTATTCCTCGGTGCCGCCCGTATCCTCTATCCGACCGATACTACTAAAACTGTTGCCAATGACTCCGGCAATACCTGTGCCGCTCCTGTTCAAGGAGCCATCAATATAAATCTTATAGGCGCCAGAACCCGAATCACGCGTCAACACAACGTGGTGATATACATCGTCGTTTATTGCGACCGTAGATTTGGTTGAGTACTGGTTTCCAACGGATAGACCAATTCTTCCGCTCGCATCTAACCACCCCCAAAAAATGTCATCCGAACCTCCTGCCTGCTCAACACCCGCTATGCCGGGTGCGCGCCAGCCGGTGTTATTACCGGTTTGAGTGGTTTTGATCCAGAAACTCATCGATGCGGTCGTACGCAGGCGACTATAAATATCTGCACTTTCAATGTAGTCATCCACACCATCAAATTCACCAGCTCGACACAAATGCGCATCATCTGTCGTCTGC
The DNA here is from genome assembly GCF_001635135.1 of Oleiphilus sp. HI0080. NCBI lineage: Bacteria > Pseudomonadati > Pseudomonadota > Gammaproteobacteria > Oceanospirillales > Oleiphilaceae > Oleiphilus > Oleiphilus sp. HI0080. The sequence goes on along the minus strand of NZ_LWFU01000415.1, from coordinate 1,135 downwards.
GCGCCACCTTGAGATTGAGCGTCCAGGCCATTGCCGGAACTATCCAAAACGTCCCCTGCATTACCGGACCAAGAATCCTCATCCATGCGGAATTCGATATCTGCAATCGGTGTCGTTACGGGGCCAATGCTGTAATCAATCACCAGCAGAGGAGCATTAGCACTTTCGCCGTTACGAGCTTCCGCCGTGCGTTGGCAAGCAGAACTATTACAACCCGATCCAGGACGGATCAGAATCATCAGGCTGTTACCATCGGCCCAACCACCCCGATTAACAATCTCCTGAATAACGAGCGAAATATCCGCGGTTTGCTCCTTATCACTCACACTGGTCCAAGGAGCAGGACTCCAGGGCACAACAGCAGAAGTCGGTGTTCGATTGCTCAAATTTGAGCGGTTATTACCGATGCCACCGGCGTTATCGGCAGCTTGCCCATAGATCTCTAGATTTGTGGCACCACTGTCGGTTTCATCCACCTCAAACTCGATATAGGCCGAATTGATGGTCGCTCCCTGAGGCACATTAACACTGCGAAAGCGCAACCCTACTAACTGCGCATTACCACCGTCATAGGCCATTTCTAAATCACTACTGCCGCGATTCATGTTGCCGTTAGACAGGCGCTCTTCTGCATCATCATTGTTATTACTGATTCGTACTTGCTCGACAATGGCATGTACCGGGCTAGAGAGTATAAATAAAAGCCATAAGATAAGGCTCCGCTTCAGAAAATAGGCCATCAATTACTCCTCGCCCTGACCTGAATCGTGCGTTCGGCCTGTTCAAATCCACTACCACAAATCGCAGTGCTACTTAAGGTGTAGTAATTGATGCCGGCCACTACAACCAGGTTGCAGGACAAATCTGCTGTGCAGCCATCAAGCCCTAGATTCGAGCCTGACGAGTCGAAGTCAATATCGGCCAACGCGTTATTGCAGCTTGTGCTACCAACAAAAATTCTATTAAGCCCTACCTGAGCTCCGCTCTCTGCAGCATAAAATGCCCGCTGCGACTGGAAACTCTGACTAAAACTCAAACTCGCTGTTTGATTCAATTCGCCAAGAGCCACCACAATCAGTGCAAGTATAGAAATAATAAATACCGTCGCTGGCAAACCGATCCCGCGCTGCATCGA
>NZ_LWFU01000414.1:0-11308 GCF_001635135.1 Oleiphilus sp. HI0080 | reverse complement strand
AAATGATTCCGTTAAGTACGCTGGTTCAAACCAAGCCGATATTGGGGCCTGATGTTACGTACCGCTATAACACCTCAAACTCCGTCACCGTGAATATTATTCCCGCCCCTGGTGTGAGCTCGGGAGACGCAATGGCGGCGGCTGTCGAAGTGGCCAAGACGAGCTTGCCTGATGGCTACGAAGCGCAATGGACGGGTATGGCGTATCAGCAAATTCTGGCAGGTAATTTGGCGCCCTTGCTGTTTAGTTTGGCGATTATATTCGTTTACTTGTTCCTTGTTGCTCAGTACGAGAGCTGGAGTATTCCTATTTCCGTTATTTTCTCGGTGCCTATCGCCATCTTAGGGGCAGGCGTGATGCTGCTTGCGATCAATAACCCTCTCGACTTGTACGCTCAAGTCGGACTGGTGTTGTTGATTGGTCTCGCGACCAAGAATGCGATTCTGATTGTTGAGTTTGCTAAGGAGCAGCGCGAGAAGGCAGGGCAGAGCATTATTGAGTCGGCAGAAACCGCAGCGCGAATGCGATTTAGAGCCGTACTAATGACGGCTTTGTCTTTTGTTTTGGGTATTCTGCCGCTTATCTTTGCGGTGGGCGCAGGTGCTGCAAGTCGCCACTCTATTGGCTATACCGTATTTGGAGGTATGTCGGTGGCGACGGTTGTGGGTACACTGTTGATTCCGGCATTCTACGTGATGATGCAATCTCTTAGAGAAAAAGTGAAGGGTTCGAGTAAGGTGTGAACTAAGAGTTTATGATGAGTTGGTATGCCATGCTATTTGCATAGAAAGGCGTTTTCAGCGACGTCGAGCGTATCAAGACCTAACATCTATTCGACTAGCCAGATGAAGTGTCATGGCTCTGCGTATGATTGGCACGTGAGACCGAGGTGCCAATCATTGTGATACTTACGTCGGCTCTGTTTTTACAGCCGCTTGACTCATCAACACCGAATTGCGAATGACCGGCGGCAAAATTCCTTGCTTTTTGAACTCGCTCATTACTCTTAGAGTGACATCTGTCTCAAATAACTTCTCGTATTGCGTATCTAGCACGTAGGCTTTAAGGGTCAACTGCAGGGCGAAGTAGGTGTCTTCAATGTGCTGTTTTACTAATACAACGATCGGCTTAGGTAGATGAATGTAGCGGCTTGAAGCAGCCGCTTCTTGGATGATATCGCGCGCGAGAAGAATGTCTTGATCAAGACCGATATAAAAAGGAATGTTGATTTGCATATCCAACTCGCCGAAGTTCCCGCTTGTCACTACATCGCTTAAGAACTTGCTATTTGGTATGGTGATCATGTCATCCGTTAGGGTCTGCATTCGTACTGAGCGCAAACCAATTTTAACGATATCTCCATAGTGCTCTTCAAACGTAACGCGATCGCCCACCTGAAATGGGCGGTCTACCATTACTGTTAGCCCAGCAATAAAAGATGCTGCAAGATCTTTCATCGCAAAACCGACTGAGACTGCCAGTGTTCCACCGATCACTGCAAGCACGCGATCATCGACATGGAAGCTGAGCATGAAAACGATGATCGAGGTTGCGACGTAGACAAAAAACTGGAAAAACGACTGAAGTTTTTGTGCGAGCATACGGCGCTGAGCCAATTGGCTGCCAATTGAATCAACAAGGTTTTGAGTGAAACGTAGCAATGCCCAAGCAACGCCAACAACTAAAACGGATAATAATAGGCCTGACCAGCGTATCAGGCCGGAAAGGTTCTGTATCACATTAAGATCGGCTGTTGGTTCGGCGAGAGCTTGAGAACAAAAGAGTAAGCCGAAAAGAGTGATTAGAAAATGTTTAGCTGCACACCCACAATATAATGGACTGCGCTTATTTGAACTTATCATTTTAGAATTCCGCATATGTAGGCCATTACTTCACTAAAAGGTGCTGGTTGTGCAAGGTGTTCGTTACAAAGCGATACCAGTGATCTGAGATTTTTGCTTTATCATCAATCATTGTAATAAACCCTCTGTTCTGAAAAAAACGCAGAGTATTGAGTACTTCGATGTAGCTAAGTTGGGTGCATTCTGAGAGCTCCTCCGCCGACGCAAGCTCTAGTTGCACAATGGCGCGCAGCACGGCGAGCATAGGTTTTGGAAGTAGCTCTAATCCTTTGTCTTCTGGTGCTTTGAATATTCGAGCAACAACGCGCTTTTTTTCTATATCTTTAAATAAAGACATCCGGAAAAAACGTAACGCGACACTTGGGTTGCCGTCTGAATAGTTCCATAAGATTCGGAAAAAGCCATTTTGCGCTTTTGCGACTTCATCAAGTTCTTGATCATCCCATTGCTTTGGTATTTTTAAGTCGTCGAAGTGGATCGCATATTGTTCATCGGTATTGATACGCGACTTCATGAGCTCTGTTAATTGTTCTTCTGTCCATCGCGGCAAGCGAAGCATTCGATCTAGAATTAATCTTTCCCCTCTAGCGCGCTCGACAAAGCGCCATGCAGATTGCTCTAAGCCCAACACCACGCCATGATTGCCGCGTCCGCGTCGTATAATATTGATGAACTTTATGAGGCTGCTGATGCCATTCACTTTTGGGCTGACTAGACGCTGAGAGTTGTCGATGCAGAAAAGATATCGGCTTTCTGCTTTTCTTAGCGCTTGGACGAACTCGCCTTCGCTACTATCTTCACTTAAGCCGATCTCTAGGCTTAGTTGCTTGATGAGTTCTGTAAGCCCACCGTGTGGACAATCGATGTAGAGGGATTGTTTATTTGACGATCTGACCACCAAGCGCCTTAAAAATGTCGTCATGCCACAACCCCGCTCACACGTAACTACAGTCATGGCGGGAACAGGTTTTAGTACGTGGCTGCATAGATCATCCAACTGCTGTTGTCCGTAGGATTCAATGAGATAGCTGTCGGCTTGTCCAGGAAGTACGAACTTAAACGTCTCCTCCTGATTCATTTTCGCGAGATTGTGCTTTTGGCGCTCCTCGATTGTTTGCTTGATGACTTCAATACTGAAAAAGTAGGCGATGATTTGTTTGAAAAAATCATACTTGGATAGGTGCGTGAATAGTATTGTTTGAGCTCGAAGTATGCTGAGGTGAATCATGCACAGGACGGACGCAATTGGAGAAATAAGTAGATGCTCTTTCTGAGTAAGAGACCATGCTACATAACTAGGAACCGATGGAAGGTTGGATGCACCTTCAAAGACAAAAGGGCGCCATAACCGAATGACTCGGATGATCTCGATGAAGATAAAAACAATCATCAATTGCTGAGACCAGTAATAAATTGCGCCTTCATAAAGGCTAAAGCTAATTGTTTTCAATACGACATACGTTAATGCGGTGATGCGAATAAGCATAAACAATGATTTTTTGTTCAGCTGTTTTCTTGCATTTTGATCGTCGCTGCCATGGATATCTAACCATGTTGCGCAAAGTCGATATGAAGCAATCGCGATGATGCAGCCGGTTACAGCAGGTTGCGCATATTTGATTGCGTCTAACAGCATCAAATCTTGCAGTAGAGATATCAATAAACTCAAGAAGAGGAACCATCCAAGTGGAGCCGCGATCTTCTCTAAGTAAGGAGAGAGTTTTTTGATGGTTCGCCAGTTATCATCCAACTCTCGCTGGCTGCTTAGGTGGAAAAAGCGAGGAACATTGCGTAGCCATAGCGTTAAAATGTATGCCGCCGCGATGAGCTTCAGTATTGAAATGATTAGTCCAATAAGAACCTTGCCGATAGTGTCACTAAAATTCGAAAACAGTCTGATTTCTCTATTCAACCAAATGAGACTTTCTATCTTGATGATCTTGGCTTCTAGCTTTACGAGTTGAACGGCATCTCTACCGTAAGCGGTGTATTTCTCTCGGACTTCATTCTGACTGAGTTTTAGTAAGCTCGCCTTGCTCAAGCTGAGTCGATTCACTAGATCTTTTTGTTTTGATATGGCCTGCCAGTGTGAGTTGCTATTGCGCTGTGATTTTTCGCTTTGCACTAGGCGTTCAAGTGCCCCAAGCTCTTTTTTTAATAGGCTTATGTTCCGGCTTAACAGCTCTGCGATATCGTCTTGTTCAAGCAGGAGCGCCTCTCGGCCGATTGGGAGTTGTTCGATTTCTTGTATGAATTGTTCGGTCTCTCCAGCTCTCTTCTCAGCATTGCTGTCAGCAATTAACGGTAAGCTAAGAGACAGTAAGGCAATTGATGAGACTAAGAAAAATAGAATGCGTGTTACTGTCCGAAAACAAGTAGGAACCATAATAGTCAAAAGACACTCCTTTTTTCTTATCTTTATAATCGGCGAATATCGCCATTGTAAGGGGGTAATGTGCACGTCAATGTTGCCGCATTCGAGACTCGTCATTCACCTCGCTTAATACTATGCAGGCAACACGCTCATTAAACCCTTAATGGCTTTTTAAGGCCATAGCGAGGTTAGTGTAACGAATATCTGAATTTCACGCGCGATTGTCGTATTTTTCGTGCCTGATCGCGGTTAAAGTGCTTTTTCGTTTGAAGGAGCTTGTTGCAGAGAAGATCCTTTTGTTATGGATTGTCGTAAAGAAAGACGAGCTGCAAAAGGCTTGATCCTGCATGAGCTGTCATCCAACAACAGGGTATTGAATACAACGGGTGAAATCCCCGTTTATAACCGCTCAAAAGAGTGTGTTTTGATTAACTGGTAATGTTAGATATCGGATCTGGTGAAAACCATTTTCATTTTTACGCCGCAGGGCGCTCTTAAATAAGGATTTTTATTGATGTTAAAAGTAGGCGATAAAATACCAGCACATACCTTTCAATACTTGGCTGAAGATGGGATGCAAAGCCCAACGACAGAAGCGTTGTTTTCCGGGAAAAAAGTCGTTCTGTTTGCCGTGCCTGGAGCATTTACACCGACATGTTCCGCGGCTCACTTGCCGAGCTATGTTGTTCATGCTGATGCAATCAAAGGGCAAGGTGTCGATGCCATTATTTGTACCTCCGTAAACGACGCGTTTGTTATGAAGGCTTGGGGAGATAGCGCGAATGCTGAACATCTTGTCATGCTTGCTGATGGCGATGGGGCGTTTGCAAAGGCGATCGGTATGGCTGTCGACACAGGTGCGTTTGGAGGGCTGCGGTCTCAACGCTACTCTATGGTTGTTGATGACGGGGTTGTTAGTGCGTTGAATGTAGATGAGCCGATGCAGTACGAGGTGAGCGGCGCTGAAACGATCCTAGAGCAGCTTTAAGCTGGTCTAGGTGGTATTTTCAGAGGGCTAGCCGCGAGCTTTTGCTAATATGCCTCACCGAGTGGCGATCATTTATTTCTGGCCACATGCAAGCGCACAAGCGCTAAAAGGGAAGCGGCTTGATGAAGCCAGCGACTTCCCCTTCCTCTACGAGCTGCGCAAATTGTTCGGCCAACCGCTCAGTCTCTGAAAGTACTTTCCTCCAGTAGGTCATGCGAGTCTGGGCATCCAACTCCACAAAATCGGTTCTGTCGGGAATCTTCCCGTAGGGTAATGACGCTACGAATTCGCTTGATGGGCAAATGATCACCGTCCTGTCGTAGTGAGCGTTTCGTGCCACACGCTTGGAGCTTTTATCAAACCAGCCAGGTTTAGGTATTGGTCCAAAGTGTGGATAAAGCGTCAAGCCCTGGTTCTTAATGTCTACGTCAAAATGATAGTCAATCACGCCACCATCTCGATACATTCCCAAAGGTGCTCCGGGGATGTTTTTGATTCCTGCCATCACCATGGGAATCGACCCCGAAGCGAGCAGGGCAGGCATCAGGTTTTCTTTTGATAGGCGCACATGGCGAGTTGGTATGCCATCCGGATCGTCTAAAACTAGGGCGCTACTCGGCGTATGAAATATAAACCGTTCATACTGATTTTTAAGGTGTTTTCTATCTAGCCTGTTGCCGATGTAACTTTTTGCGAGCCCTAAGCCTTGCAAAAACTTGTTCTCGTACTGAACAAGCCCATTGGCTTTTGCGACGATAAAATGTGCTTTAAATATTCGGTTATTTACGATCTCGTCTACACCGTTTTCCGCAAGAACTTCTTGCAGCAATAGTTCTGCTTTATCCGTGATGTCGCGCGGTTTTGGTTTTTCGGGATAAACCGTTTCTGAATAGCTTTTCGCGAACCTCTCGATGGCAGCGATAGGATCTTTTTGCGCAAAACAGGCGGCTCTAAACGCGCCTGCACTGGAGCCAATTAAGTTGAGTTCTGTCTCTCGTTCTTTAAAGAACTCGCCAAACAAGTACTTGTCCAATCCGTACAAACTAAACCATTTCGGTCCGCCCGATGCGCCTAATAAAGAGGTGAATAAATCCGCATGAAAGCCATTCTTTGCAATGGCTGTTCGAGCGCGCTCGCCTGCGTATATTTCTAACACGATCTGTCCTTTTTTGAGGTGGCTCGGTTAATCTCAATGCGACTGCGCGTGTTTGCCTGTATCGACGTGGCCAACCTTCGCTGTCTCGCCATAACGACGAATGAATCAAGTGCGTAAAAATCCGCACACTCAATGGCTTGCGCTCACGAGTGTTTTTTGCATGACTTTACCCCATTTAAGGCGAGTAAACACGCTGCGCCGCTGAGTAGTCCGACGAATAAGTTAAGTACCAGGCCGCTGAGAGTCGGGTAACCGATAAATGAAATAATGTGTTCTGATAGATGATGCACAAAGGGCAAACCGTGCGCAATGATACCTCCTCCTACGAGAAACATCGCAAGCGTTCCGAATAGGCTTAGTGATTTCATGAGCCAAGGGCAAAACCAGAGTATTGCATTGCCAAAAGCACGTTTCGCTCGGCTAATCACCGTGTTTTTCAGGTTAGACTTTAGGTAAAGCCCTACATCGTCGAGCTTCACAATTGCGGCCACCAAGCCGTACACGCCGATGGTCATCGCGATCGCAATAAGGCAAACAACACTTGCTTGTTTCGCAAACGTTTCGCTCGCAACTGTACCAAGGGCAATAACGATGATTTCGGCAGAGAGAATAAAGTCGGTTCGTATCGCTCCCTTGATTTTGTCGCGCTCAAAGTCTGCCATGTTAATCGTCGGATCAGTGAGCGCCTCTCTTAGCTGTTCTTTTTTGGCTTGTTGGTCGTTTGTGTGCATCAGGTGATGCCAGATCTTCTCAAAGCCCTCAAAGCAAAGGTAAAGTCCTCCAATGATTAACAGAGGCGTGATCAGCTGAGGAACTAACGCGCTCAAGGCGAGGGCGGTCGGCACTAATATCAGCTTGTTCTTGAAAGAACCTTTGGCGACGGCCCAGACAACGGGGAGCTCTCTGTCTGCCTTTACTCCACTAACCTGCTGGGCATTGAGTGCAAGATCGTCACCGAGCACTCCTGCGGTTTTCTTTGCAGCGACTTTGGTCATCAAGGCGATATCGTCTAATACGGTCGCGATGTCGTCGATGAGTGCGAATAAGCTGGTGCCTGCCATGAGCGTCCTGTCGGTGAAGAGTATCGAAGGGATTCTTCTAGCAAGATAGCAAATCAACATGGCAGATGTAAGCGATGCAATCACCACTATACCGCCACTATATCGTCATTAAGTCGTTATATCCCCTAAATATTGGATGAACTAAATCGACCAGCCTTCTTTAAATGCTCAATTGCTTTACAATTGAGCATACTTTATTTGGCTTGCAGTGACGTCATTGCCGGCGATCATTTTTTTGGAGTTGTCATGGCCTATCTTGGGCGCTTTAACCGTCTTACAGTCAGCAAATTGGAAGACCATGGTGTTTATCTTGATGCCGCATGGATGGGCACGGTTTTGTTGCCTAAGAGTCAGGTGCCAATGCAATGTCAGGTCGGTGACAATCTTGTTGTGTTTATTTACCTAGACTCAAAAGATCGTTTGATTGCCACAACGAGTAAGCCTCTAGCGCAGGTGGGTGAGGTCGCCTTTTTGAAGGTGTTGCAGGTCAATAGCGTGGGTGCGTTTTTAGACTGGGGATTACCCAAGGACTTGCTCGTTCCTTTTAATCAGCAGGCCGCGCCAATGGAAGTTGGGCGATCCTATCTTGTATATCTTCATGTTGATGATGAGGGTAAACGCATACTCGCGTCGGCTCATCTGAATAAGTTCATTGAAAAAGAGCCTCTAGGTTATAAGCCGGGTCAAGCTGTGGATTTGGTGGTCTCGGAGAAAACCGACTTGGGATATGCCTGCGTGATCGATCATCAGTTTTGGGGCTTACTATTTTACAGTGATGTCGTTAAGCCGCTTCGAATCGGTCAAAACATTAAGGGCTACATTAAGCGCGTTCGCGAGGATGGCAAAGTAGATTTGAGTTTGCAGGCGCCAGGTTTTGCGAAAGTAGATGATCTAAGTAAGCGGGTATTACGAGCCCTGCAGGAGAATAATGGGTTTCTCGGCCTGTCCGATAAAAGCTCGCCCGAAGCGATCGCTGAGGCATTTGGGGTGAGTAAGAAGTCATATAAAATGACGATTGGTAACATGTACAAAAACAAGCTGATCCAGATCGAGCCTGCTGGTATCCGACTGCTGAAGTCAGAAAGCAACTCGTCTTAAGTCGATCATTTATTTGCTTTGCCAGTGCATGGCGCCAAGCCAGATTAGGCGTAATTTTTTTAGTGTTTGTTCTGTATAGGTATCGATATAAGCGGGATCTTCTTCGGCTTGGTCGAGTAAGTCGATGGTGTTCTCGAACACTGTATCGACGATGAGCTGGCAGATGATCATTAAGTCAGCATCGCTCGCATTAGAAAACTCTTTTAAAGGCCGTGTGTCTGATGCGAGCTCATTGGCAAAGTAATTGAGCTCCTTACGGATTGCCTTTCTTAATGTGGGTGTTCCGCCTGTTTTAACTTGCTCCATAAAATAAAAGTAGTTTTTATGAGAGCACACATACCTTGAATAGAACTCAACTGAGTTTCGAGCGCGTGCATCAAAATACCCTTCGTTCTGTCTTGCCTGACGCATGAGCTTGCGTAGCAGCAGCCCTAAATCGTCAATGATATTTAAACCGAGCTCTTCCATATCGGTAAAGTGACGATAAAAGGAGGTAGGCACAACCCCAGCGTTCTTAGCGACCTCTCGAAGGCTAATGCTTGCAAAGTTACGGCCATTGCCCGTTAAGTTGAGCGCCGCATCCATTAGTGACTTGCGTGTTTGTGCTTTTTTTTCGTCTCTTGTTTGCATGCATTCCGCTTAATGAATAAAAGATACAAAAGTTTAGCATCTTTAGTGTTCACCTGTGCACTGTTATTTCATGAGTTTTTGCGTGCGTCTGCATCAAGAATACCGCTCTTTTTCAGGAGCTTATCCTATCTAAAGGCTGTTTTGTAAGTGGTCTCTTTGCTGTGGAATAAGATTTGATTATGAAATTTGAGTGTACAAGTGTTGACTGAAAAGATGTCCTGCTGTACTTTGGTGAACATATGTACACCAAAGTATTCGGGAGCTTCTTATGGGCGCGCTACACCAAACTAACTTCACTCACCTATCGGCCGCTATGTACCGTTGGGCGTCAAAAATGTCGCCATTGGCATTAAGTGCGCCTGTCGATTTTTTCATGACCGAGTTCGAGCCTTTGTTCGCAACAAAACGCATGGCAGCGGAGTTGGTCTCGACGAGACATGAGACGCATGACACGACCACCTTTGTTTTGCGTCCATCGATACATTGGCAAGCCTTTGTGCCAGGGCAATATGTGGCGATTGAGGTCGATATTGCGGGTGTGCGGTATCGTCGAAATTACTCGATTTCGTCATCGGTACGGATGTTTGAAGAGCAATCCCTGATCAGCATTACGGTAAAGCGTGTCGAGGGCGGTATTGTTTCTAACTATTTAGCGGATCATCTGGAGCTAGATGGCTTATTGCACATCAGCGAGGCGCAAGGTTCATTCATCATGGACCCAATCATCAACTCTGAAGAAACAGCAATCGAAAATGCCGTTGCTCCAGTATTTGTCGCCGCAGGAAGCGGTATTACACCGATTATGGCGATGATCGAATCCATGGCTCAGAGCTCCACCTTAAACAAGGCAACGCTTATCTATGCTGCGCGTAGTAAGGATGATGTGATTTTTGAGCAGCGTCTGATGGAGTTAAAAGCAGCGTATCCTGATTTTGTCATGATCACACATTTTGCGACTGAAGCGTCGGGCCACCTCAATCAGCAGTGTCTGGTTGACTATTGCCCCGACCTCGCAAACCGAGCTGTATATACCTGCGGAGCTGAAGGCTTCATGTCGACAGTCAGAGCGGCGTCAAAAGCGCTTGGTGTTGATATTGCGGCCATTAAGAGTGAATCCTTTGGTGTGCCAAGGAAACAGGACACGTTGGCGAACCTTGCTCAATTGCGAAGCATGTCAGGGCGTAACGAGGTCAATGTGACGTTGTCGAAAACGCAGCAGACCTTAAACGCTAGCGGTGAGAAAACGCTGTTGGAAATCGCTGAAGAGGCTGGACTAAAACCGAAATTTGGTTGCCGTATGGGTGTTTGTCACGAGTGCAAGTGTACGAAGTCGTCTGGTCAGGTCGTCAACGCACTGACAGGAGAGCTTGTTTCAGAAGAGCAGACCCAGATCCAAGCCTGTATTTCCATTCCTGTGGGTGATGTCGCCATTGAAAACTGGTAAGCGGCGCGGGCTTGACCGCTGACGAAAAATTGAGAAAACGACCATGCTCGGCCGAATCTAAAAAGGCGTGCGTGGTACATCTAATCGCAAAAGAGAGTCGTGAAAGCATAGAGTTACGTTAAACCGGCGCCAGTAAACAGGCTTAACGCATGCGCTGCGACCTTGAGGAGAGTGACTATGGATATGAAAACGAAACCGCACAAGCTAATGATGGAGCATGACTTCGAAGCATTTGGCCGCGGCTTGGACGAGATTCGCCAAGAGGTCGTGGACGATCTCGGCCAGCGGGATGTTGCTTACATTAAAGGTATCATGCACAAACAGCGCTTAACTGAGATGGTCGGCCGTGGATTGATTCACTTTAGCCTAAACCCCTTAAGTTGGTCGGTGGGTGTCAGCTTGTTGTCTGTGTCCAAAATTCTGGAGAACATGGAAATTGGACATAATGTGATGCACGGTCAGTATGACTGGACCAATGATCCGGAATTGCAAGCCCAAAACTATGACTGGGACAATGTGTGCGATGCGGAGTCATGGCGAAAAACCCATAATTTCGAGCACCACACATATACCAATATTCTCGGAAAAGATCGTGACTATGGCTATGCCGTGCTCCGCCTAGATGACGGCGTCGCATGGAAGCCGTGGCACTTGGTTCAGTTTATCCAGTATGGGGTGCTGAGTTCTTTTTATGA
>NZ_LWFU01000413.1:0-9379 GCF_001635135.1 Oleiphilus sp. HI0080 | reverse complement strand
GATCAAACATGACCGACTGAAAGCGCGCGTAAGGGCACATATAGAGACAGACCTGTTCGCGCAACCAGCCTGCGTTTAAATAAGTCGCTACAGTAAAGAAGCCGATCCAGAAGTAGGCCCAACCGTTCGCCGCAAGACCGAATAAATCTGGAACTAGCTCGCGTATAGGGTAAAAGTAACCGACAAACGTCAGCCCCGTTGCGAATGCAACAAACAGCCAAAGAAAATGCTTTAAAGCCTTCTTACTAACTTTACTAATGTCGTTGCTAGCTTTATCCAACTTAATTCGTTGATTTCGGCTGCCTTCGACTTTCTCCTCAATCCACATGAAAATAAAAGTCCAGGCCGTTTGAGGGCAGGTGTAACCACACCAGACGCGCCCGAACAGGGTGGTGATGAAAAACAGCCCATAGGCGCAAATAATGAGTGCTACCGCCAAAAGGAAAAAGTCTTGAGGCCAAAAGGTAATTCCATATAGGTGGAATTTACGTGCCGGTAGATCAAAGTGAACAATCTGCTGCCCATTAACGGATATCCAGCAGATTGAGAAATACATGATCATAAGGGCCCACAGGGAATATCGTCTGATGCCCTGAAAGAGTCCTTTGATTTTCTTAACGTATATTTTTTTTCGAGATGCGTAGAGCTCAACGGTTTTGGTCACGCCGTCTTGAGCAGCGTTGCTGCTGTATGTCTCTAAGTCTTGAGCGCCTGGTTCAATCTGTTTAACCGGGATTTTTTCCGACATAACTACTCGCGTCTCTTGATGTTTAGCCCAAGCTGATTTGCAGGGCTGGAGGAAAGGCCCTCTCTGTTGAAAGGGCCTCGATCTCTATCTTAGTTCTGAGAAAGGCTTTTTACATACGCTGTAAGTAAGTGAATTTTCTCTTCGCCAAGTCGCTCTAACTGAGCAGGCATCACACCCGCACGTCCATATAGAAGCGTGTGAGAAATGCGCTTAGGCGTGCTGCCATACAACCAAACGTTATCGGTTAGGTTTGGAGCGCCGAGGGCTTGATTACCTTTAGCGTCAGCACCATGACACGCTGCACATGCTGTTTGGTACATTGCTGCACCGCGCTCAGCCGCCTCAGAATTGTCACTGCGGTCACTGAATGACAACAGGTAATGAACCATGTCATCAACTTGAGCATTGGTCATCGCTGGATTCAAGCCTTTAGCTGGCATATTGCCCATTCGACCATTCACCAAAGTGGCTTTGATTGCTTCTTCAGTACCGCCGTACAACCAATCATCATCGGTCAAGTTGGGAAAACCAATCGCGCCGCGACCAGCAGAGCCATGACAAACCGCACAGTTGTTTGCGAAGAGACGTTGACCAACTTTCATCGCCTCTGCATCTTGAACCAATTCATCAATAGGCGTCGCAGCATACGCTTCAAAAATAGGACCGTATTTTTCTTCTGCCGTTTGTACTTCGTTCTCCCACTGACCGACTTGTGTCCAGCCTAGCAGGCCTTTGTAATTGCCAAGGCCGGGGTAGAGTGCATAGTAGGCAAGACCAAATACACAGGTGGCGACGAACATGTACATCCACCACTTAGGTAATGGGTTGTCATATTCTTCGATGCCATCGAAGGTATGGCCCATTGTTTTTTCCGTTTCAGTGTCGGATGTCTGGCTCTTACGTGTCACGTAAATAAGCCAAAGGCTACCGAATATGCTTCCCAGACTGATAATGGAAACCCAAAAACTCCAGAAACTAGTCATGATTCTCTCTCTCTTTTTCGCTTAGCGTGCGCTCTGCAATGTCGTCGTCATCAAAGGGCAGGTTGGCTGCATCTTCAAAGTCTTTTTTCTTTGCGCTGCTGAAAGCCCACCAACAAATGCCGATGAAAACAATCATGACCAAGATGGTCGACATGCCGCGTAGCGTATTTATATCCATGGTTGCTCTTATTTGTTACCGATCAAGGTGCCAAGGTTCTGAAGATAGGCGACCAATGCTTCAATCTCAGTCTTGCCTTTCACTGCGTCTGCTGCGCCAGCTATATCTTCATCTGTGTATGGAACGCCTACTTTACGAAGAGCTTCCAACTTCAATGGAGTTGTTTTGTGGTCAATCTTTGCAGTGAACAGCCAAGGATATGACGGCATCTTAGACTCTGGAACAACATTGCGCGGATTGTACATGTGCGCTCTGTGCCAATCGTCGCTGTAACGACCGCCTACACGAGCCAGATCAGGCCCTGTTCTCTTTGATCCCCAAAGGAAAGGGTGATCGTAAACGAACTCTCCAGCCACCGAGTAATGACCATATCGCTCGGTCTCTGCTCTAAATGGACGGATCATCTGTGTATGACATGTGTTACAGCCTTCACGGATATAAATGTCTCGGCCTTCTAGCTGAAGAGCAGTATATGGCTCAAGGCCATCTACCGGTGTCTTCATATCCTTGTGGAAGAATAGAGGGACAACTTCTACTAAGAAGCCGAAACTGATAGCCACGATGATCAAAGGGATCATCAGGCCAAGGTTCTTTTCAATTAACTCATGTTGCTTCATCGTTTATCTCCCTTAAGCAGTCGCAGGCATTGAATCGAGCGCTTTGGCGTCTTTCTGTTTGATTGTTAACCAAACATTCAGTGCCATGATAAGCATGCCGACTAGGAAAATAACGCCACCGATCAAGCGCACAAGGTAACCATTGTGGCTCGCCTCAAGTGACTCTACGAAGCTGTAAGTTAGGGTGCCATCGGTGTTGACCGCGCGCCACATCAAGCCTTGCATAATACCGTTTACCCACATTGCTGCGATGTACAGAACGGTGCCAGCCGTTGCTAACCAGAAGTGGATGTTTATGAGCGATGTGCTGAACATCGCCTTTACGCCAAACAGCTTGGGAATTAGGTGGTAGATTGCACCGATAGAAATCATCGCAACCCAGCCTAAAGCGCCTGAGTGCACGTGGCCGATAGTCCAGTCAGTATTGTGTGAAAGTGCATTGACAGTCTTGATAGACATCATCGGGCCTTCAAACGTAGACATTCCGTAGAACGACAGCGAAACGACCAAGAAGCGAAGGATAGGGTCCGTGCGGAGTTTGTCCCATGCACCGGACAGGGTCATCATACCGTTGATCATACCACCCCAAGATGGTGCAAGAAGTACCAATGACATGACCATGCCCGCCGTTTGAGCCCAATCTGGAAGTGCACTGTAGTGAAGGTGGTGAGCACCCGCCCAAACATAAAGTGAAATAAGTGCCCAGAAGTGAACGATAGATAGACGGTAAGAGTAAACCGGACGTTCTGCTTGCTTTGGTACGAAGTAGTACATCATTCCTAAGAAGCCTGCAGTAAGGAAGAAGCCTACTGCATTATGGCCGTACCACCACTGCATCATTGCATCAACAGTGCCGGAATAGATTGAGTAGGACTTCATGGCTGTTACTGGAACAGCCAGGTTGTTACCAATATGGAGGACCGCAACCGTTAAGATGAAGCCACCGTAGAACCAGTTGGCTACATAGATGTGCTTGGTTTTACGTTTCATGATCGTGCCGAAGAACAAGACAGCGTAACCAACCCAGACCAAGGTGATTAAGATGTCGATTGGCCATTCTAATTCGGCATATTCTTTAGAGCTTGTGAAGCCCATTGGAAGAGTGATTGCTGCTGCAACGATAACTGCTTGCCAACCCCAGAACACAAAAGCTGCCAAGCTATCAGAGATCAAGCGAGCTTGACATGTACGCTGCACCACATAAAAGGACGTAGCAAAAAGCGCCGATCCGCCGAATGCAAAAATTACGGCATTGGTGTGCAGTGGACGAATACGACCAAAGCTCAGGTATTGGTTGTCAAAGTTTAGTTCGGGCCAAACTAGCTGTGCGGCTATAAATACACCCGCAGCCATGCCGACAATTCCCCACACCACCGTCATAACGGCGAATTGTCGTACAACTTTGTAGTTGTAAGTTACTGGGTTGATCTCGTTGCTCATTATTGAAGATCCATTTAGTTACGTTTTTCGAGGCTCGCTTTAATGAAAATCAAAGCATTTCGGAACCGGTCTGAAGCCAGTTATCTCATTATTGTCGTGCTAGTCCAAGCTTTACACCCAGACGGCGCGAAGAATACTGAGGGCGTTTGTCAAAATCAACCAAATCTAGGGTTAAATTGATCTTGCTCAAGAGTTTAGTTCAACTCTGTACAAAAACTAATCAAAGGGGGCGTAAAAAGGTTTTCAGCGCACATTCTAGCGCGCTGAAACACTGCTGGAACAGCAGCTTTTTATTTAGTGAGGGGAGTCTAATACTGTAACGGATTCGTCTTTTTCGAGCATTAGGGTCAGCTTGGACATGAGCTCTTTTCGCTCCTGTGACTGACACCAGTTATCCCAATCCAGTCGACTGCGCCATTTACACAAAACAATTCGGTGCCTCGGATTGTCAAGGTCGCACAACGACTCGCCTGAAATGAATCCTGGGGCGCGCACAGATGCAGAAAGTATCTCTAGTGCTGCGGTTTCATAATTTTTTTCTAGAGTTTCGGCAATGCGCCGCTCGATAATGACTCGAATCATACTTACTTCCGTATAGCTAACAGTTAAAATAATCACTGTTAATCATAGCGTAGATACTCGAATATGGAATTCAATCAAGAACTTGATGCAACAGGTCTGCTTTGCCCAGAGCCCGTCATGATGCTGCATGAAAAAATGCCCGATATGGAATCTGGAGAAATACTAAAAGTGTTGGCGACAGACCCGTCTACAACCCGAGACATCCCGCAATTTTGTCGCTTTCTGGGGCATACATTGTTAGCTCAAGAAGAAGAAGGCGATCTTTTCGTTTACTTTATTCAGCGCGTTTAATCATCACCAGGTTGCCCTTGTCACTAGGAGTCGCCTGGATGGGCAAGGGCATATTTCATTTCGACTTTACATTGATGATGCCTGCAATAATGATGCAGCTTGACCCGAGAAAGATCGCCAACGTAATTACTTCCCCCCAAAATGCCCACCCTATGGCTGCGGTAAAGATGATTGAAGTATACGTATATTGTCCGACCTTGCCCGCCGCTGCGCGTTTGTAGGCAAATGTCACTAAAAGTTGGCCTATGGTTGCAACGATCGCCAGCATCGATAAAAGAAGCCACTGTTCCAAGTTTGGTTGCGTCCAGGTGTTTGCAGCAAAAGGCAGCGAAGCCAAGCTTGCGAACAAACCAAAGTAAAAAACGGTACGCAACGCCGGTTCAGTCCCGCCCATCCTTCTTATCGTCACTTTTGCAAGACCCGCTAAGCACGCACCAATTAAGCCGATGCCGACCAAGCTAAGCTCGTTAAAACGCTGTTCTAGTTCACCCTGCATCTTGGGTTCGCTAATGATGGCTACGCCGACAAAACCCAGCAAGATTGAAAACCATGTAGTTGCAGAGCTTTTTTCTTTGAGCCATACCATTGCAATCAAGGGGATGAAAAACGGTGTGCAGAGTTTAAGTAGAATCGCTTCAGTAAAATGCATGCGACCTAGAACGTAAAAAAAACAGCTCATCGCCGCAACACCGATTGTTCCTCGAAGCAAATGAAGATGCATTTGATTGCTCTTAAATCCGACAGGGCCAAACTTGTGGAGAATCATCGGTACAATAATGACAAGAGCAAGACTGTTTCTAAAAAATACAATCGTTTCAGTGCTGAGGTCGGTGCTCATGTATTTGATGAGTGCGCCCATGATGGCGAAACACATTTCGCCCGCGATGATGGCGACGATCGGAAGTGCCTGTTGTTGTGTCATCGAGTGTGTCTATCGCCTTGCCAGCGCAGCTTGCAAGCGCTCGATGAAAGCGACTTTTGATATTTCACCAACAATACGAAGATCTTTGATCTCTTCCTTTTGCGCATTAAAGAGCAGATAAGAAGGGGGGCCGAATAATGCCATATCTTCCAGAAGTCGGATGTTTTCGTCACTATTTTCGGTGACATCAACCTTAATGAGGTGAAATTGACTCAACAAACTCTGCACATCTGTTTGAACGAATACTTCTCGCTCCATGATGATGCAGCTAATACACCAGTCGGCATAAATGTCGACGAACGCTTTTTGTCCGCGTTCCTTTGCGACATTCAGTGCGTTGTCTAGTTCTTCGAGACTATACACTTTTTGGAAATCCAGTTGGCTGGTTGATTGGTTTGCGCCGTTTTGGGTTCCTGTTTTTAGGTTTTGAAGGGGATTGAAGGGGTCGCTTGCGCCAGTGAACGCGCCGACGAGCCAAATAGCTGCGATTAGAAATATCGATAATGCAATGCTTTTAGTTAGCTTTTGGGGTACCGAGTTAGCGGCTTCAAATGCCCCCATAAACACGGCGACAAATAGCGCCAAAAATGCCCATAGCGCCAAGCTGTAGGGGCCTGGAATGATTCGTCCAAGTAACCATACGGCGACGCTTAAAAGCAAAACGCCAAACAAAAATTTGCTTGCGTTCATCCAGCCTCCGGCTTTCGGCAAGAAGCGAGCACCACCCACCGCAACCACAATTAAAGGCAGGCCCATACCGATGCCAAGACTAAGTAGCGAGGCAAAACCTAAAAGGGCGTCTCCACTCGCACTGATATAAAGCAGCGCGCCGGCAAGCGGAGCGGAAACACACGGTGATACCAAAAGAGCGGAAAGCGCACCAATGATGAAGACACTGAAAAGCGTGCCGCCGGAATAGCGATTGCTTGTATTTTGCAGTTTGTCTCTGAGAAAGGCTGGGAGCTGAATATCGTAAAGTCCGAACATAGCGCAGGCTAATACGACAAATATAAACGCAAAAAAGATGAGCACGCTTGGGCTTTGCATTGCGGCTTGCAGATTCGCACCGGCCCCGAGTGAGCCTACTGCAAGTCCAAGTCCTGCATATGTTAGGGCCATGCCGAGTACATACGAAATCGCCAGAACAAGATTTTTGGCAGTGCTTTGGTTGGCGCCATCAGGTCCTGCAACAATGGATGTAATAATCGGTATCATGGGAAGCACGCAGGGAGTAAATGTCAGCCCTAGCCCAAGAACAAAGAAAATGCCGACAAGTGCTGCGAAAGAGCTGTTCTGCATGAAAGCGAAGATAGATGATGCATCTTCAGAGTCGAGGCTCGTTTTGGGTAATGTGCTTGTTGCTTTGTTTGATGGTTCGTCGCTATCGTCTGCCTCAGCTGAGTCTGTATGGGGAGCGGCTTTTTCTGATGAGCCCGAGAGCGGAGTGTTGGCATCGGCTGGAGGTATAAAAAGAATCGTTTTTGTTTCAGGCGGATAACATAGCCCAGCCGTCGCACAGCCCTGGTATTTGACCGTGATTTCTGTATCGCTAGCTCCTGAGTTTACAGTGATCGGTAGATCAACGACGAGCTCCTTGTAGACTACGCGAGTGATCCCAAAGTAAGGGTCTTCCTCTTCAATCCCAAGGTCAGAAAAGATGGGTTTCCCGAGCGTTGCGTTGTCATCGCTGGAACTTAGCTTGATTTTACTTTGATAGAGATAGTAGCCGTCTGCGATTTGCCAATTTAACCTAAGGCCGCTTGATGTTATTTCACTATCGAAAATAAAAGCCTGATCAACGCTTAAAAATGCCGAATCTTGCTTTACCGAGCTGGCGAAGTCGAAAGCATGTGCAGTTGGGAATGCACTCACAAGTGCCCAGAATGCGACAGCCAGAAAACTGAAGCGTTCAGTGATGGCCGCTATTAAGTATGCAAGTGGTGAAATGGTTTTGCGGGCAATCAACGTATAGATCCTTGGTTGTGATTAATGGTGATGCGCTTTCATTCACAGAATACTGGCGTTCAACGCTGACGTTGAGATTGCTGATTCGGGAAAAGGTTCCATTTGGCGTAGTTTATTTCGAGTTTCAGTTAGTGTCTCTGCAATACTGCTCAATTCAAGTATCATACCGCGCTTTAAAGGTGTGTGTGCGAACATTAAGAAACCGTCAAATATGTTAGAACGAGTTTTGGCCGAAGAGTTGGCCGAGGTTTTCAATCAGTGTTTTGAGCAGTCTGAAAAGACTGTTCTTTGTATCGGTGCAAGCGAACCCTTCTTCGTGCCAAACAATGTCGCAACCCAGTTTACTTGTGGTAAGAGTATTGATGCGCACGCCTTGAGTCGCGTTTTTTCAAGAGAGGACTACCCTGCGAGTGTTCTCCATGAGGCGGCGCACTGGTGTATTGCGGGTAACCGGAGGCGGAGGCTTCTCGATTATGGTTATTGGTATGAGCCTGACGGGCGAGACGCCTCAAAGCAATCTGAGTTTGAGAGGGTAGAAGTAAAGCCTCAGGCTCTGGAGAGGATAATGAGCAAGGCGGCCGGCATGCCGTTTAGGTTGTCTGCGGATAATGCGAGCGATCCTTCGTGCAAACCTAGTGAACGCTTTATTGAATCTGTGCAGCGGCAAACAATGGCTTACTTGGAAGGTGGCTTGCCGTCTCGAGCACTGCAGTTTGTCCAGGCCCTAGACGAGCGGTTTACAGGAAGCCGGAGCTATGCAAAATTATGCAGTTATGTCGCGAGTGATCTGTTATAGTATGGCTCGCAAATTCTCATGCATTCGGCGCGATAGCTTGCATATCATGGTCAGCCTTTTTCCAGATGATGGAGCTCGTGCGTAAGACTTGTCAGAACTCTATTTTGTAGGCGTTAAAGTAATGTTTCGTGGCCTTTTTAAGTCAAAAAAACAATCCGATCAGACGGTAAAGTCTCGTACTTCCGAGCAATCTGCTCATTCCCAGAAATCAAAGAAAAGTCCAAAGGCGCCCAAGAGCTCAAGTCAGGGTGCGACCGCTAACACGAAGGCGACAAAAGGTCGCACGCAGCCAGCCTCATCCAAGGCAGCAAAATCGGCTCCGAACAAAAAAGCATGGACAGTAGCAGAATACAAAGTAGAGCCTGCAGAAGGAAAGACGCGCTTTCATGATCTTGGGCTGGAAGATGGTTTGTTGCATGCGATTGCCGATTTGCAGTACCAGTACTGCAGTGAGATTCAAGCTGCATCATTACCTTATACTCTGCAAGGCCATGATTTCATTGGAAAAGCGCAGACCGGTACGGGCAAAACTGCCGCATTTTTGATTACCATTATTAATGATTTTATGTTGCGGCCGGTTCCAGCTGAAGACCGTTTTTCGAGTGAACCGCGCGCATTGATTTTGGCGCCAACGCGAGAGCTTGCTCTACAGATTGAAAAGGACGCGCGTGCTTTGACGAAATATGCGGGCCTTTCGATCTACTCTGTACTTGGCGGTATCGACTATCAGAAGCAGCGCGAGTATGTGCGCAATAATGTGATCGATATTTTGGTGGCAACGCCAGGTCGCCTTATTGATTTCTTGAATAGCGGCGACCTTTATCTCGATCAAGTGGATACGCTCGTCATTGATGAAG
>NZ_LWFU01000412.1:0-4621 GCF_001635135.1 Oleiphilus sp. HI0080 | reverse complement strand
AAACTCCTGAATTAGCTGCAGAGCCAACATCAGCATCAAAAGCGGAAGCATTGAATGCGGGCAATGCTGTGGCCGTTGATAAGCCTGATGCCGTTAGTCAAGATTTAAGTGAGTTAGATTGGCCGCGACAGGCGCTTCGACTTGGTCTCACCGGGATGACGCAAAACCTGTTGATGAATATGGTAAAACAAGTGGGCGAGCAAGGGCTTATAATGAGCGTAGAGTCGGGCCATTATCGCTTGCTGAATGATTCACACAAGAAAAAAATCAAATTGGCTTTAAAGGAAGCCGATTTGTGGGA
Organism: Oleiphilus sp. HI0080; assembly: GCF_001635135.1. Taxonomy (NCBI): domain Bacteria; kingdom Pseudomonadati; phylum Pseudomonadota; class Gammaproteobacteria; order Oceanospirillales; family Oleiphilaceae; genus Oleiphilus; species Oleiphilus sp. HI0080. The sequence goes on along the minus strand of NZ_LWFU01000412.1, from coordinate 4,320 downwards.
CGGGCCGGTTGAGTTTATTGAAGGGCTCGATGGTTCGCAGGAAACGCCGGCAATGTGGCGGGAACGGATGCGTGAAGAGCGTTTGGTCGAGGCAAAACAGAGCTTGTTTGCAGACCCTAATGTACAACAGTTAATTGCTGAGTTTGATGGACGCTTGATTGAAGAGAGCGTCGTATCGCTTAGCCCCATTGAATAGGAGTCAAATATGTTCGGTGGCAAAAATATGGGCGACATCATGAAACAAGCCCAAAAAATGCAAGAAGAGCTTCAAAAGCAGCAGGAAAACATTGCTAACGAAGAGGTTACTGGCGAGTCTGGCGCAGGCTTGGTGAAAATTACGATGAATGGTCGTCATGATGTTAAAAATGTCGAGCTTGATTCATCTGTGATGACAGAAGATAAGGAGTTTCTGGAAGACCTTCTTGCCGCGGCTGTGAACGATGCGGTCAGAAAGGTCGAAGAAAAAAATCAAAAAGCAATGTCAGGTCTCGCTTCAGGCATGGGCATGCCGCCTGGCTTCAAGATGCCTTTCTAGAACATGTTGAGTATCAGCACAGTATGAGATTTGGACCGGTTATAGATGAGCTTATTGAAGCACTTAGAGTGCTTCCTGGTGTTGGTCAAAAAACAGCGCAGCGTATGGCGCTAGACCTTCTGGAGCGAAAGCGAGAGGGGGGGATGCGCTTATCCTCTGCCTTGGCTCAGGCAATGGAGCATGTAAAGCGTTGTCATACGTGTCGAAATCTTACAGAGGCAGAGAGCTGTGCGCTATGCAGTGATAGCCGTCGTGATGACACGATCCTGTGTGTTGTTGAATCGCCAAGTGATTTGTTAGCCATAGAGTTATCCCGGCAGTTCCCGGGCAAGTACTTTGTCCTAAGTGGTAGTTTGTCGCCTATCGATGGGCGAGGCCCTGATCAGGTAGGTATTCCTTTGCTTATTGATCAAGTTAACGGGCGGCCTATCAAGGAGCTTATTTTGGCAACAAACCCTACCGTAGAGGGGGAGGCAACAGCCCACTTTATTTCTGAAATCTTTCGAGAGAAAGACGTACTGATTACGCGACTGGCGCATGGCATTCCCTTAGGTGGGGAGCTAGGCTTTGTCGATGGTGGCACTTTAGGGCATGCTTTTTCTGGTCGGAAACCTGTATAAAAATGACAACCACTACCTCGGTCGATATCGACTCGATCCCATATATCTGGATAGATACAGATAGTCGTTTAGAGCAATGTGTAAACCGCTGGGTAAAAGAACCCTATTTGATTTTCGATACGGAGTTTGAGCGCAGTAACACATATTTCGCGAAAGCTGGTTTGATTCAGGTTGCTGCGTCGGGCAAAACCTATTTGATTGATCCTCTCGCTGTATCAACTTTGAAGCCTCTGGCGTCAGTACTTTCTAGTCCTGATATCGTTATTGTGTTGCATTCCATGAGTGAGGATATCGATCTTTTAGGTCATATCTGTGATTGCTCGATACGTAATGTCTTCGATAGTCAGATCGCGACAGCCTTTCTAGGGAAGGGTATCTCTGTCGGCTACCAACGTTTAGTCGATTTGATGCTTGGTGTTGCCTTAGATAAAGGCGAAACGAGATCTGATTGGCTGGCGAGACCGTTGACGAAAAAACAGCTGCATTACGCTGCGGCTGACGTGCATTACCTGGAAGACATTTATCTTAAGCTCCGTGATCAGCTTACTTCCTCCCCATGGTTTGGCGCTGTTGAAGAAGAGTGTGCGCGTCAGGTTGCGACGATTGAATCGATGGGGGGGCATCCCGAACTAGCTTACTTGAAGCTGCGTGGTGCTTGGGATCTTCCCGTCGAGCGGCAATATGTTTTGCAGCAATTGACAGAGTGGCGGGATGTGAGAGCCGTCGAACATAATATCCCCAAGAGCTGGGTATTTAGTGATGCGCAGTTAATAGAGGCGGCGAGAACGTCTCCGACAACTCAGGGAGAGTTGTTCAAGCTGCCGAAAGCAAAGCCGAAGTCGATTAAGCGTTATGGCTCCGAGTTACTGAGCTTGCTCAAAGAATGTGAGGTAAGCGTGCCCGCGGATTTTTGTGTCGTTGAGCGGCCAATCAAAGGTAAAGAGCTTGAGTTCTATAAGAAGATTAAAAAGCTTGTAGCGGACGCTGCTCAGGGCGCGGGTTTAGATCCCCAGTTGATCGCCGGTAGAAAGCAAATGGAAGCTTGGGTTATCCACTTTTGGCGGGAGAAACATAAGGATATGCCAGAATTGTTATCTGGTTGGAGAGGGCCTTTGCTCGAAGACCCGCTCCGACGTCTAGTCGCCGCTTCTATATCTTAAGAGAGTTTGAAAATGACAGGGTATACCAACGCAAACAAGCGTTTTTGCAGTATTTATAAGAGTAGCAAAAAGGCAGAGATGTACTTGTATGTCGATCGCTCGCAGGATGTAAGCAAGCTGCCTGAGGGCTTGATGCTGGCTTTTGGGTCTCCCACAAAAGTAATGGATATTGTTTTGACGCCCGAGAAAAAACTCGCGCGCGCAGATTCAGAAAAAGTGTTGGCTGCGATCGAGGAGCAGAGTTTTTATCTTCAGATGCCGCCGACAGATCAGGATGCGGATGCAAATCTGGCAATGGCACCGCGAGATGCGTTAAATGGCTGATGCCAAAGTACCATTTTGGGAGCTTAAAACGCTCGCTGAAATGAGCGTTGGCGAGTGGGAATCTCTCTGTGACGGTTGTGCAAAGTGTTGCTTGCACAAGTTGCAGGACGAAGAGACGGATGAAATTTTTTATACATCTGTCGCGTGTGAGAAGCTTGATCTCGATACGTGTCGCTGTTCTGTTTACGAACAACGACTACATTATGTGCCTGACTGTCTTGACCTAACGCAGGGGAATCTGGATGAGCTGAGTTGGCTGCCCAGTTCTTGCGCTTATCGCATTGTTGCTGAGGGGCGCAGGTTGCCAGATTGGCATCATCTGGTTTCTGGTGATTTTAAAAGCATCCACAAGGCGGGTATGTCTGTCGTAGGTCGTGTTGTTTCTGAAACTGAAGTTCCTGCGCAAGAGTTGGAGCTTTATATTATCGACGAGTTTAAAACGGAAAACTGATTGTGGCTTTATTGTCTTCTTATACTATTGCCTGGCTCATTTATCTTCTCTCCGCCGTTGGGGCGATGATCGTCTTTTGGCGCTTAACTCGAAACCTCAAGTGGCGCCGCACGAGACGCGTCCTTAGGATTGTGGTTGCAGTGACTTTGCTGACGCCCATGAATATTGTCTCGGGAGGCTTTTGGCTCGCACCAGCATTTTTGGTCGCAGCCTATGCCTTGGCGCAATCTCACATGGAAATCGTGCAGCAGGCACTTACTGTTATGGCGGGCGCTGTAGGGGTGATGGTCGTTGTTGTCTTGCTTGAGTCGGTAGGTCGGCGCCTGCTCGGTTTGAGGTATGGGGAATGATAAAGCCTGGGGTGTATCAGCACTATAAAGGTCAGCGTTACGAAGTACTTGGTTTAGCGCATCATAGCGAGACAGAAGAGGAGCTTGTTGTGTATCGAGCTTTATATGGAGAGCATGGTTTGTGGGTTCGCCCTTACCGTATGTTTGTTGAGGAGGTGTCTATAAATGGTGAGCTTCTTCCAAGGTTTCGTTTCCTCGATCAAAACTCTATTTAAAACAGTTATCTATACTGTTTTTTTCAAGTAAGTCGTTCAGACTTTCGTTGTTGTTATTGAATTTTCTGCTATACCTAAACGTACTTAGTCAAAAAAGTTTTTGCTTTTGCATGGAAGTCTTTCAGGGTGGCATGAATGGTACGCACGCTTGGTAGTTTCGTTCGTTTGAGTTTGAGCGCGCATGCTCTTGTTTTTCTCATTTCCTTTTCGGTAAGTGCGCTGAGCTTTGCTGAAGAAACCAGCGCTCCTGATGTTCGGCTCGTTATCGACATATCGGGCAGTATGAAGAAAAACGATCCCCAGAATTTACGTATTCCCGCGGTGAATTTGTTGACCGAGCTGGTGCCTGATGGCAGCGAGGCGGGTGTCTGGACTTTCGGTCAATGGGTCAACAATCTTGTGCGCTTTCAAGTCGTTGATGACGCATGGCGCGCGATGGCGAAAGAGAAAGCAAAAGAGATCAATTCTGTCGCTTTGCGGACCAATATCGGTGCTGCGCTCGAAAAGGCCTCAGAGAATCTCGAAGCAGGGCAACAATACCCGAACACGCATTTTATTCTATTGACGGATGGTATGGTCGATATCGACAAGGAGCCTGCGAAAAATACAGCCGAGCGTGAGCGTATTCTTGGCCCTGTGCTAGCGCGTATAGCGCAAACAGGCGC
>NZ_LWFU01000411.1:0-5161 GCF_001635135.1 Oleiphilus sp. HI0080 | reverse complement strand
ATCGAAGTAGCAAAATATTTAGTCACCGCCTCTTGTGGCTGTACGATATTACTGAGCGAAACTTGGCTATCTGGCTAGGTAGCGAGACGGCTAAAGAAACAAGCAATAGCGTCGAGTACACGGCGATTTATCAGCCCAGCAGTGCGCTACGGATTCTTTCAGGTTTTAAGTTTGAGTACGAGCTGGATAGCGATGTGGATGATAAACGATATCTCACTAATCGAGAGCTGTACGTAAAGCTTGAATATACTTTTTCCAAAGGCTTTGATTAGCGCGTCTTTAATTGAATAAGGAAGATGGCATCAAAGACATGGGAAGGGAAAGTGAAAGCAGGCGAGAACCTCAGGGAGCGTTCGTTAACAAGCAATGATCGGCCGTATGCTGTATATCTTTTTAAGGCTAAAATTTCGCGCCAAAGTTGATATTCCATTTATCTACCTCGTTAAACTGTACGCCTTTTTGTCCTTTTTCATACCCAACACCAAGGCTGAGATTTGTATTGATGAGATAGCGTAGCTTGCTGGAGAGATACTCTTTGCTTCGCTGCCCTGAAAGCAATGAATAGAGTTTTTTGTAGCTACTATCCCACTGAAACTTCGCAAGTATGGAGTTTTTTGCACCATTCATAATCACGTTGATGTTGTAGCCGTAGTCGGCATAGTCTTTCTCGATTGACGCCTGTTTGCCTTGGTTTAGTATTGAGCCCCCTTCAAGCCGAAGGTCCCAATTTACTTTTAAGTCAAGATAGGGGCCTATAGGCACCATATTCAGGAAGAAGTTGTTCTCACCAAGGTCGGGTATGGGTGTCCACGTGCCGATGAAATTGAGACTGTCGCTATCCTGTATAGCATCGGACGTATAGCTGGGGTTTATGGTTATAAGGTGGTTTGAAAAATAGCTGTCATAGCTGCCAAGCCGGTATTCTGCGATTGCTCCAAGCGATAAGGCCCTCCTGCTCGAACTCGAGTTAACCCCTTTCACTTTTTGAATATCTGTATCTGACTGAAAGTATGCAAAATATTGGCTTGAATGCTGCTCCTCAAAGTTTTCACTGATTAATAATGCTGCAACGAGATCTACTTCAAGGTCTTTCGTGTTGGTTAATTCATTCAGCTCATAAGAGAAGTTGGCCGGAGCACCTTCTTTAAAAGGTTTGATTATGTCTTCTGGACGTTCTCGGAGAATGAGTCGTTCTGACCAACTCTCTGAGGCCTTTGATGAAGTGTCTTTCTTATTTGAATCTGAGAGCGATTCAGCGTTCGGCTCGATTGGCGGGCAGACGGATTGGATGCCCGAGTCATTTGATAAGAACGTGCGCACATTAATGGATGAGCCGCTTCCTTCTCTACCCGGTAAGAAGCGGGTGGTGAATGGATTAGGCGGGGCAGGAGACCACAGGCTCTTGATAATGTTTTGTACCTGAATGATTTTTTCCTTATCCAGATCATTGCATCGTCCAGATGCCTCGCATTTGCTTAACTCATCAGGCTCCGCTATGAGGGCTACTTTCTCTTGATATAGGGTGCTTCCATCGCCGTTCAGATCCATCGCGGCATCGCTCACATCAACGACATCGAGCAACCAAAGAAATAGCTTTTTTGGGTTTACGACTTGCTGCTCGGATTTTGTCTCGCAAAATATACTGGAGTTTGTTTTCAGAATGCTATTGGCGTAATCGACCTCATTCGCTTGAGCGCTCGAAATCGTCGTTAAGCAGAAAACGAGAGGGAGGATACCTCTCATCGTTGAGCGCATAGTTGAACGCAAAGTTGAGCTTATAGTTGAGCTTATAGTTGAGATAGGTTTTAGCATAATTTTTATTGGGCGATAGCGCGCTCGCCCACACCTACTTGATGGTACAACATCATTGGTTATTTAGAATCGTCCTGTTGCTCTATGGCCGCTTGGTAGACGTGCACGTCCCGCTGAGGGAAGGGGATGGAGATGCCTTCCTCGTCAAAACGCTGCTTCACGGTGCGGGTGATATCCCAATAGACGTCCCAGTAGTCGGACGTAGCGACCCAAGGCCGAACGATGAAATCAACAGATGACTCATTGAGGGTATGCACTTTGATCATTGGCTCTGGATTTTTCAATACTTTCGGGTGCTCATCGAGAATTCCTGCCAGTACAGCTTCTGCTTTTGGAATGTCGTCGCTATAACCTATACCAAAAACCAAATCGACGCGGCGCGTCGTTTGTGCGGTTACATTGCGGATTACGTCTCCCCAAATTTTACTATTTGGAATCACCAAGCTTTGATTATCGAAAGTGAGAACGGTTGTCGAAACGAGGCTTAACTTCGAAACGATGCCGGTTACACCCGCTGTCTCGATTAGATTCCCCTCATCGAAGGGGCGATAAATTAAGATCATCATTCCAGAGGCAAAGTTCGAGAGTGTATCTTGAAGTGCAAAGCCAATAATAAAACCAACCATTCCCAAGCCAGCAAGCATCGGCCCAACCTCAACACCGAGCTGTGATAAAGCGATTAGAAAACCGATTAATAATACGAGCTTTGACGACATGGAGACGAAGAACTTGTGTAGCAGCGCAGATATTTTGAGATTTGAGTGATCAAGCGCGTTTTGCACCACTTTACGCACCAGCTTGGCGATGATCGAGAACACGAGTAGGACCGCGAAGAACATAATAATGTTTAGAATCAGATCAATGCCGTTCTCTGAAAACCAGCGAGCAAGTGCGTTCGTCATTTGTTCGCTCAAGCCAACGATAATATCTGCGTCTAGTAAGTCGCCTGATAGCTTTCCTCTGGCGATCACCAAGAACTGAGAGAGTTCTTGAGTGTCCATACTAAGACTGTTCATCAATTGAATGCGCTGGGCGAGGGTCTCAATCGCACCAACTTTTTTGTGTTCTAGTGCTTGAAGCTTGTCATTGATTTCTGTCTGTACGTCGGCATTTGCAAATCCAAGAACGCGTAGAAAGTTCTCTCTTGCATCAAGCAGCGCTTCAACACTATCTGCGGCATAACGGGCATAGGTTTGAAGTTTTTGTTCTAGGTAGGTGACGTCCGATGTGTGATCAAGATCGAGACCTTGTTGATACTGCGTGTTCACGAATAAGGCTTGAAGGTACTGATCAAGAATCCGATTGCGACGTGCAACGACTTGCTCATGGATTAATATATCCGTTTGCGCTTCAAGTTGGGCTTGCTTGTCATTATCTTGCGCATTTAGCGTGTCGATTTTTTCAATGATCGATTTGATGGATGTCGACTGCTCGTTAACGATGTCTATTAAAATCTTTTTTAAGACTGGGTCCGGCTCTTTGGCATTTTGGTAGTTTTGGTAAAGCGAGGCGAGTTTTTCTCTTTGTTCAAAAAAAGCATTTACATATCGCGAGCCCAGCACAAAACGGTGTAATCCCGTCGAACGATCAAATTCTCCGGCTGTCTCAATCATCATGTGTTGCAGTTCTAGGTATTCAGCGTGCTCTTTGATGGCTGGAGGCGGGTTTTCGGAGTTTGTTGTTGCGTAGCTGCTGAAGACAAAACCGGTGGTAACAATGCAGGACAAGATTACTAGTTTTGCTGTCATCCAAAGCGAGTGTTTCATAAGAACCTACCTAGTCATTCTATATTGTTGTTTTTTGCTGTCGTGCCGCGCTCTGATTCTGCCGAAACATGCGCGAGAACAAACATAGCATACAGGTTATTTTGATTCGCGCTTGCTCGACGCTTGTCTCAACTCAACTCAACTCGGCAGTTTGTCTATTTGGCCGTGCGCTCAGTCTTCACCAGTCTCGCGTTGAGTAGTTTGTTGGCGTCAGTATGGTGTCGTGCGCTTCGCTAAGAAGATTGGGGTAGTCGAGCGTGTAGTGTAATCCCCGACTTTCCTGGCGCTGGATGGCTGAGCAGATAATCAGGTCTGCAACGGTGACTAGGTTACGCAGCTCAAGCAAGTCGTTGCTGACAGAGTAATTACTGTAGTAGTCGAGAATTTCTTGGTGCAGTAAGTCAACGCGGTGTTTGGCGCGCTGCAGGCGCTTGTTTGTGCGAACGATGCCAACATAGTCCCACATAAAGCGTCTTAGCTCATCCCAGTTGTGGGCAATGACGACATCTTCGTCAGAGTCGGTGACACGAGATTCGTCCCATTCAGGTGCCTCGGGGGGCGACGGGATGGCATCGGCTTTTTGATTGATATCTTTGGCAGCAGCGTCGCCGTAGACAATGCATTCAAGCAATGAATTGCTTGCCATTCGATTGGCGCCATGCAAACCCGTGAACGAGGCTTCGCCGATGACATACAGCTGATTAACGTCGGAGCGCCCGCGGTGATCAACCATCACCCCGCCACATGTGTAGTGCGCTGCGGGTACGATCGGTATTGGCTCTTTAGTAATGTCGATCCCGAAACCCATGCAGGTTTCGTAGATTGTCGGGAAGTGAGCGCGAATAAAGTCTGCAGGCTTATGGCTTATATCCAAGTAAAGGTGGTCAGCACCTAATCGCTTCATTTCGTGGTCAATAGCGCGCGCAACGATGTCTCGCGGGGCGAGCTCTTCGCGGTCATCGAAGCGATGCATGAAGCGCTTTCCATTTGGCAGAAGCAAATGACCGCCTTCGCCACGAACAGCCTCCGTAATCAAAAAGCTTTTTGCCTGAGGGTGGTAGAGGCACGTTGGATGGAACTGATTAAACTCCATATTCGCGACCCTGCAACCACTTCGCCAAGCCATCGCGATGCCATCGCCGCTCGCTCCATCAGGGTTGCTGGTATAAAGATAGGCTTTTGCCGCGCCGCCTGTGGCCAAAATGACAAAGCGAGCACGAAATAATTCGACATGGCCGTCTGACCGATTGAGTACATATGCGCCAACGCAGCGGTTGCCAGGAAGGAAAAGTTTTTTATGTGTGATCAGGTCAATCGCGACGCGATTTTCAAACACCGTTACGTTTTCTGCGGCAAGCGTCTGCTCGCACAGAGCCTTGGATATTGCCATGCCCGTCGCATCATCGGCATGGACAACACGTCGATGACTATGACCACCTTCTTTTGTCAGGTGATAGTGTTTGGGGTTTTCGGCAGCGCTATCTTTAGTAAAGTTAACGCCCATGCTCTTAAGCCATTTTATGCTTTCGCGGCCACCATTAACGGTTTGCCTTACTGCGTCTTCGTGACACAAGCCGCCACCC
>NZ_LWFU01000410.1:0-12377 GCF_001635135.1 Oleiphilus sp. HI0080 | reverse complement strand
CTAAATATTTTGGGTGGATGAAGTTACTGTATCGGTATTCGGGTCTTATTGTTCGCATGATGCGGAAGGAGTTCCTAGGAGGCGATTTATAATGGGCCCCGAGTGTACCCAAAGTCGGGGCCTAATATAAGTGTTAATCAGCAAGGAGCTTCTTGGCTCGCGCGCTCGAGAAGTCGAGAACGTCGGCGCGGTGTTGTGGTCTGTTTCGCAAGAATTCCTCAGGATTTGAAAGGGCTTCTCGCAGGTCTACTAGGGCCTCGTTCATCATTGATGAAATTTTTAAGCAGGCGCTAACGGCTGAGCTGCTCCTGCGACGTTCCATATCGATTTGAAATTGTAATCCGCTCAGGCGTTCTTGCATGTGATTTGGGGCGCTGCTTATCACGTCGCGGGTAATCCGCTGGCGCAGCTGTTCAAGCTCTTCTGGCTTTTCCCTTGCCAACTCTACCAGGGTGTCGAAGCTAGGAAGATCTATTAAACCTAAGCCGGTTTGTCTCACATCGATATCCCCTAGCTTGCGCTTAGAGCTTTCATTTGAGTCTTTCATCGTAACGACCTCTTTCTGTTACGGCTGTCAGTGCATTGGGTTGGCTATTTTACGTACAGCTGATTTGTATGGAACAAAACAAAAGTAAAAATACGGAACGCCATCAATTCAGCTCAATGCTATGTAACATTTTGTAATGGCTACGTTTCAACAATCAAAGTCTGTTTATTAAAACCAAGAAACAGTTTGGCTTTTTTATGTGCTATGTGGCTAAAATGTGAGCAGGTTCGTAAGGTTGGCAGTTTTTAGTCTGCTGGAACTGACTTAAAACGGTCATAGTTTGAAGTTAGTGTTCTTAAAGTGGTCGAACACAAAAGTGTAACGATGCGAGGATCTACCAGTGCTGCAGCAAGTGTCTCAACAAGGAATTAGTACTACATTCAATCAAGCGATTCTCAAAATTGACAAGAGTGGTCAGCCGATACGCTGGATCTCTAAAGAGGCCGCAACAAATTTGGTCTGCAATGGGAAGGTACTCTGGGCGTTTGGTGAAAAGAGCCTAGTAATGCATGGCGGTGTTAATCGTCACGGTGAGCAGTCGATTATTCGACTAGCACCGATTATCGCCGTTGATGGCACTGTAGTCTCTCATGCGATTAATATCCCGCTAATGAATAAGTATCTATTTCGCCGAGATCAGCATATGTGTATGTATTGCGGGCAGGAGCTGTCCCGCTTGTCGCTGACGCGAGATCACGTCCTTCCGCGGTCTCGTGGTGGACAAGATGTTTGGACAAACGTCGTGTCTGCCTGTAAGCCTTGTAATCAAAGAAAAGGCGCGCGCTTACCCGAAGAGGCAAATATGCCTTTGCTTGCTGTGCCTTTCAAGCCGACCTTTTCTGAGCTTCTCTACTTGCAGAACCATAATATTCTTGAGGATCAGATGCAGTATTTGAGAAAGGGCTTTAAACACTTGAACGACCATGCCAGCCATTGATCGCGCTGCGCAAGGATAAAGACTATACTAAGCGCTTACATCCATTTTTATGTGCCCCTGAATGAGCAAACCTGAAGACGAAAATTCTACTCCGCAAGACAAAGCGACCAAGAAAAAAAGCAGTGCTAATAAAAACAGCGCACCAAACAAAGATCCAAACTCCCAACGAGAAGCAGAAAAATACGCGCAACCGATTGCGAGCCGTGAACATATTCTCGATACCCTGGCGGAGCTAAAAAAGCCGCTAACCCACCCTGAGATCGCGCACTTTCTGAAAATTTCTGACCCGGAAGGTCTCGAAGCGCTGCGTCGTCGTCTTATTGCAATGTGCCGAGACGGGCAGCTCGTGTGCAACCGGCGTCAGCAGTATTTACCTTCCGCGAAAGTAGATCTTCTCAAGGGAACTGTCATTGGTCATCGTGATGGCTTTGGTTTCGTTAAACTCGAGAAAGGCGGTGACGATCTTCTGCTTTCTGCAAAACAGATGCAAAGTGTGTTTCATGACGATCGCGTCTTGGTGCGTGTTGATCATGTTGATGCGAAAGGGCGAGGTCATGCGGTAATTGTCGAGGTGCTTGAGCGCAACACAAAGGAGGTCGTTGGGCGAATCTTTTTTGAAAGTGGCCTGAACTTCATTGAAGTAGAAAGTGTTCGCGAAACGCAGCAAGTTATTGTTGCGACAGAAAATTTGAATGGCGCAAAACATGGGCAGTATGTTGTCGCCAAAATTCTGCAATACCCCTCCAAGCGAGAGCATGCGATTGGCGAGGTGTTGGAGGTGCTTGGTGATCATATGGCGCCAGGTATGGAGATCGAAGTGGCTATTCGCTCTCATAACATCCCGAATGAGTGGCCTGCTGACCTTGTTGAGCAGATCGAGAATTTCAAAGCAGAGGTCACTGAAGACGACAAGGTCGCAAGAATAGATCTTCGTCATTTACCTTTGGTCACCATTGATGGTGAGGATGCGCGAGACTTCGATGACGCAGTTTACTGTGAGCGACGCACCGAGGGTGGATGGCGTCTGTATGTTGCGATTGCCGACGTCAGTCATTACGTCAGTATCAATAGTCCTCTTGATATCGAGGCCAACAAGCGCGGAACCTCGGTTTATTTTCCTGATCATGTAGTGCCAATGCTGCCAGAGCTTCTATCCAACGGTTTGTGTTCGCTGAATCCGAATGTTGATCGGCTGTGCATGGTTTGTGAAATGGAGTTGAGTGAGAAAGGAGAGGTTGAGCAGAGTTATTTTTATGAGGCCGTAATGCATAGTCATGCTCGCCTTACCTATAACCAAGTAGGCACGATTCTCGATGAAGCGGATACCTCGGAAGGCATTCAGTTGTGCGAGGATTTTGCCGAGCGCTTGCCGCAGATTTATGATCTATACGCTCTTTATACGGCTTTACGTGCTCGGCGAACAGAGCGTGGCGCGATCGACTTTGAAACGGTCGAAACGCAAATTATTTTTGGCGAAGAACGGAAAATTGAGGCGATTGTGCCTCGAGAGCGTAACGATGCGCACAAGATTATTGAAGAGTGCATGTTATGCGCTAATGTGGCGACGGCCGAATTTTTGATCTCTGAAAAGCTTCCGGCGCTGTATCGTGTTCACGAAGGGCCGGGCGAAGAAAAACTCACTAATTTGCGCGCTTTTTTATCAGAGCTTGGCTTGCAACTGTATGGTGGTGAAACCCCAGCGCCCGCTGATTACCAGAATCTTTTTAAGGAAATAGCAGAGCGGCCAGACTTTAGCGTGATTCAAACCATGATGTTGCGCTCTATGAGTCAAGCGGTCTATAGCCCTGAAGAAAAAGGGCACTTTGGTCTGGCGTATGATCATTACGCGCATTTTACCTCTCCGATCCGTCGTTACCCAGATCTGATGGTGCACCGTGCCATCAAATCCGTGATCTATAGCAATCGAAATAGTCAGCAAGTGCGCCGTCATCCTGAACAGCAGGCTGGCAAGCACACATACCCATATGATTTTGAGCGAGTTGTGCACTTGGGTGAGCATTGCTCTATGGCGGAGCGACGCGCAGATGACGCGACACGTGATGTAACGAATTGGCTGAAATGTGAATATCTCCAGCAGCACCTTGGTGCAACCTTTGATGGCTTGATAGCGGCGGTGACAAGCTTTGGTTTCTTTGTCGAATTGGCCGATCTTTATGTTGAAGGCTTGGTTCATGTAGCGACTTTGGAGGGGGATTTCTATCAATTCGATAAGCAGAAGCAACGATTGACGGGAGAGCGAACAGGGAAGCGTTTTGCTCTGGGTGACCCGGTTGTGGTGCAGGTTGCAGCCATTAACCTAGAAGAACGTAAGATCGATTTGACGCTGATGAGCCAGGGGAAAACCTTTAAAAATAGTAAAGGGCGCTCAGGTAAACGTGCTGACGAATCTCGAAAGGGTGGTGGTCGTGATAGAAGTAATGATCGAAATAGTGATCGTCGCGGTGCAAAGGGGCGCAAAGGTCCGAGATCAGATCGTGATCCCAAAAGCGCAGGTAAAGGGGCTGGGGTTTATAAAGCACCTAAATCCAAGTCTAAGGTGAAGGCTGGTGCCAGTTCCGACAGTTCGGGTGCGCACAACAAAGGTAAAGATGAAAGTCGCGGCAAACTTAGAGGTAAAGGTTCGTCTTCGAAAGAGCATCCAAGAGTAAAAAGCAAAGGGAAGCCTTTGAAAGTGGGTGCTGATTTAAAAGCACCGAGCTTGCCAGTAAAAGGTGAGGCGCCCTTGCATGATAATGCGGGTCCTCGTCGAAGAGCAAAGTTACACCCCGTGAATGCAGCTAAAAAGCGCAGTGAAGAATCAGAAGATTAAGTTCAAAGAGTCAAGATGAGCAAGTTAGATACCGTATTTGGCATTCATGCCGTTGAGTCTTTACTGGAGCGAGACCATGCTCGAATAGAGCGCTTGGTCGTCATGAAAGGGCGCGATGACAAGCGATTGCAAGCCTTGTTGCAGTTAGCGAATGAACACAATATTCCGTTTAGCCTTAGTCCTCGGCGCGAGCTGGATGATTTAGTAAGAGGTCGTCATCAAGGCGTTGTCGCTCTTGTTGAGCCAAGTAAAGAGCTTAATGAAAATGATCTAGAAGCTCTGTTGGATGCTCTTGATGTGCCGCCTTTTTTGCTTATCCTGGATTCAGTGACCGATCCTCATAACTTAGGTGCGTGTTTGCGTTCCGCTGATGCGGCTGGTGTACATGCGCTAATCACACCCAAAGATAAGGCAGCGCCGCTCAATGCGGTCGCGCGTAATGTCGCCTCGGGTGCGGCCGATCAGGTACCGTTAGTGCGGGTAACGAATCTAGCGCGCACAATGCGTTCGCTTCAGGATCGAGGTATCTGGATTACAGGAGCGGCAGGCGAAGGTGAGAGTACGATTTATCAGGCCGACTTCAAGGGCCCGATGGCCATCGCTATGGGTGCAGAGGGTAGTGGATTGCGTCGCCTGACACGAGAGCACTGTGATCAGCTTAGTCAGATACCGATGGCTGGTTCAGTGAGTAGTCTGAATGTTTCGGTCGCAACAGGTGTATTTCTATTTGAAGCGTTACGGCAGCGAAATTCTACGAAATAGAGCTTAAATTTCGCGAACGTGTAAGATTTGCTCGATCAAGCTGATGTTCTTTGTGTTTGGCAGAAGGTCTTTATGATGACGTCGAAAATTATCTGTTGCCTCGCGCTGACGATGCTAAGTTTTGTATCTAATGCGACTAGTGTTAGCGACATAAGTGATTCCGCAGTCGAAGAGTCCAGGAGCGCTCTTCATGACTTCGCCGAGTGGTATTCTTCCGCCACAAGCGATGCACTTTTTCATGTCGGTGACACGGCTATCTCAGTGGTCGATTTGGTTTGGGTTGTTGGGGTGATGCTCGCATCGGTCGTTTTGTCTTCTGTGTTGCGCCGTTTTTTGAACAACCTTCCTTTGAAGCACGCAGGTTTTTCTGCTTCTGGCATGTTTACTCTCGGTCGACTTCTGCATTATGTGATTCTGCTTGTCGCGATTCTGGTCAGTTTTGGTCTTCTGGGTATCGATTTTACGGAGCTCGCAATCGTCGCGGGTGCCCTGAGTGTAGGTATTGGTTTCGGCCTACAATCTATATTCAATAATTTTATTTCCGGTTTGATTTTGCTGTTTGAGCGTCCGATTAAAGTAGGCGACTTGATTGAGTTGGATTCAGGAACACGGGGGCGCGTCAAAGCGATTAACGTCAGAAGTACTCAGGTGACTACTTGGGATAATATCGATGTTATGGTCCCAAACTCAGAGTTTATCTCTGGTCGAGTGATTAATTATACGCTCAACGATGACCGTCGCCGTTTACATATTCCTTTTGGTGTTGCTTATGGCACAGACAAAGAGCTTGTGAAGCGCGCGGCGACTGAAGCTGCATTGATGCTTCCGTTTACGTTGAATCATGGTAAAAACAAGCCTGATGTGTGGTTGATTAATTTTGGTGATAGTAGTCTGGATTTTGAGCTTGTGATTTGGGTGAGGGGAAATCAGCTGCCTACTGATAAGCATCCCGTAGGGATGTATCTATGGGAAATTGAAAGCAAGCTGGCTGAGTACAATATCGAGATACCATTTCCGCAACGAGATTTACGGATGCGTTCGGTTGATCAGGAGGTGCGTGATCTTTTGCCTCAAAGGCCGTCATAGTTAGCCCTTCTTCAGCTGTTATTTATTGCTTGGACATTTTCTGAGGCAGCTAGGGTGGAGGGTTTATTTTCCGGTCAGTATATCTTTGTATTTACGCATTAATATCAACATGATCATACTGGCAAGCCGTTGGTATATGTCACTCATATGCGCTTTGTTTGGGAGCGTGTCGCGCAGAATGTTTTGAATCTGTGTGAATCGGTTTGTTTGGGTTGGCTGGCTTTCCAGGGCTTTCATAACGATTTTCATGATTCCAGAATAGTCATCGCTCCCTAATTCAGAAATAACTCCCTCTGCATGCTGTTCAAGTTGCTCGACTGACATCGCTTTGAGCGCTGCAACCAGCTCAGGTTCGGGAAGTCGAAGCACATCTTGAGTTGTTAGTTGAGGCATTATCTTTTCCTTGGTTGCTAAACGTACCGGCAGACTAAGCGAGCCGTTGAATGGAGTGAAATTTTCCGTTGTTATCAAACTGAATGATAAAGCTTCCCTTAACGCCGTCATGGCTAGTGAATGAGCTTAGAATATTGGCTGGGAATTGCACGCTTCGTCCATCGCGGCTTTTTGTGCGAACAATCTGTGCCTCTCCTCTGTACAGTCGAAGCCATTCTTCGCGGTGAATACTTAGGTCAATGATCAGTTCTTGCATGGTGTTTTATACGTGTCTAACAAACCAATAGCGTTCCCAAAATAAGAGTACTTTTTCTGGGTATTTGGTTCGGCCAAGGCTGCCATTATAACGAGCTAAAGCGCGAATAAGGTTGCCTTTTTCTCGATCGAGATAGTGCTTTAGGATGGTGCAGCCGTATCTGAGATTCGTCGCCATATCCATCAAATTATCTTCCGGACGGCCAATCTCATTTTTCCAGAATGGCATCACCTGCATCAATCCCTGTGCGCCGACAACAGAAATAGCAAAGCGATTAAAGGCGCTCTCGACATGAATGACCGAGAGAACAAGCTCGGGCTCGAGACCCGCGCGGCTTGCCTCTGCATGTACCATCTTTAGGAAAGCAACGCGTTCAGTCGGGCTCTTAATGTATCGACTGAGCCGACTAGACATATCCACAAGCCAAACTTCGGCATCAAAACGATCGTTGAAGCTAGCCGCGTCATTTACTGTTTCTCGAAGGATCTCGGTTAACTCGGCATCGGGCTCCTGAGTCGCAAACGCGCTTTGAATCGGCATAAAGCAAAGCGCTGCGGCAAAAGTAATGGCGCGGGTAATGGCCGTTCTTAAGGCGATTCTGTAGATTAAGCTAGGCGATGCCAAGTTGCTTACAAATTTCATCAACTGCATTGTCTACCGAGAACTCCTGGTTTTCATCATCTGTGCGGCCTTTATATTCAAGCGTGCCGTTCTTTAATCCACGGTCACTAATCACGACGCGATGAGGTATGCCGATCAGTTCCATGTCGGCGAACTTAAACCCGGGGCGTTCATTTCTATCATCCATGAGCACATCAATGCCTTTTGCTTGAAGCGCTTGGTAAAGCTCTTCTGCCTTGCTTGCGACGACTTCGGACTTGTGCATATTGAGTGGGATGATGGCTAGCTGAAACGGTGCCATTGCGGCTGGCCAAATAATGCCGTTGTCGTCATGATTTTGTTCGATGGCTGCTGCAACAATGCGCGAAACACCGATGCCATAACAGCCCATCTCCATGATTTTTGCCTTGCCATTCTCATCAAGGACCGAGGCATTCATTGCCGAGCTGTATTTGTCGCCCAGTTTGAAAATATGGCCAACCTCGATGCCGCGTTTGATTGTAATTGTGCCTTTTCCATCAGGGCTTTGATCACCTTCTACAACATTGCGTAGATCGGCTGTTTCGCCGAGCTCTTGGTCGCGCTCCCAGTTTACACCTGTGAGGTGAAAGCCGGTTTTGTTGGCTCCGCAGCAGAAGTCACTCGCATGGGCGGCGCTGAAATCAGTAATTGTGCGAATGCTTAATCCCACAGGGCCTAAGGAGCCGACTTTCGCACCGATCTCTGCTTCAATGCGCTCTTCCGGAGCGAACTGGAGCGGCGAAGCAATACCTTCGAGTTTTTCTGCTTTTACTTCGTTGAGTTCGTGATCTCCGCGTAGTGTCAACGCGACAAGTGGCGCGGTTTCGTCTTCTTCTGCTTCGCCTAAAACGATCAGTGTTTTGACGCATTGTTCCGGGGCAAGTGAAAGTAGCTTGGATACATCGGCTATGCTGTTATGATTCGGTGTAGCAACTTCTGTCATAGCTTGGCTAGGGTTGGCGCGCTCGCCAGCTGGAGCAACTGCTTCGGCTTTTTCGATATTGGCTGCGTATTGGCTTTCTGTCGAAAATGCGATGTCGTCTTCACCTGAGCTAGCCAGAACGTGAAACTCATGTGAAGAGCTACCACCAATGCTGCCTGAGTCAGCCTGCACAGGTCTGAAGTCTAAGCCAAGACGCTCAAAAATACGGACATACGCGTCGTGCATGATGTTGTACGTTTCATCTAGAGACTCTTTGCTCGCGTGAAACGAATATGCGTCCTTCATGACGAACTCTCGCGCTCGCATGACGCCAAAGCGGGGCCTTCTCTCATCTCGAAACTTTGTTTGAATTTGGTAAAAGTTTGCAGGTAATTGCTTATAACTTTTTAGTTCATCACGAATGATGTCGGTGACTACCTCTTCATGAGTAGGGCCAAGGCAGAAGTCGCGGTCATGACGGTCTTTGACGCGCAAAAGTTCGCCACCATACTGCTGCCAGCGACCAGATTCTTCCCAGAGCTCTGCGGGTTGCACAACGGGCATCAGAAGTTCTTGGGCGCCGGCTCTGTCCATTTCTTCGCGAACAATGCTTTCTACTTTTCGAAGCACCCGAAGCCCCATCGGTAGCCAGTTGTAAAGACCTGCGGCGAGTTTGCGAATGAGACCTGCGCGCAGCATTAGTTGATGACTAATAACCTCCGCATCGGATGGGGTTTCTTTGTGGGTTGCGATAAGAAAACGGCTTGCACGCATTTGCGATGTGAGTCCTGTAGTGATTCTAGACATTTAGGGTGCCAACCGTATTTGATTGAGTGGGCACCGCCATAGCTTTAGTAAGGCGCCTATTTTAATGAGCCTTGGTTTAATCGTATAGTCTAGTTTTGATTATCTGGGGATAAGTTAATGGCTTTGGCGGCAAAAGAGGTTCAGGAACTGATTCGGAGCTGGA
Source organism: Oleiphilus sp. HI0080 (assembly GCF_001635135.1). Taxonomy (NCBI): domain Bacteria; kingdom Pseudomonadati; phylum Pseudomonadota; class Gammaproteobacteria; order Oceanospirillales; family Oleiphilaceae; genus Oleiphilus; species Oleiphilus sp. HI0080. Next base: position 3,032 of record NZ_LWFU01000410.1, on the reverse strand, counting down.
TTCCGATGGCTGAGGATATCGATTTACGTGTTGAAAGAATAAGCGATCATACCTGTTTGATTCGTATCCCTTTTGACAACAAGAATAAGCGACCAGGAGGAAGTGTGTCTGGTCCGGTGCTGATGGCCGCAGGTGACACTGCGATGTATGCTGCAATACTCGGCGCGTTAGGGGAGGTTTCGATGGCCGTCACAAGTAATCTGAACATCAATTTTATGCAGAGACCGGGCGAGGTTGATATTCTCGCTGAAGGCAAGATACTGAAGTTGGGTAAGCGGATTGCGTATTGTGAGGTGGAAATCTATACCTCAAAGTCTAGAGAGTTAGTAGCCCATGTGACGGGAAGTTATGCTTTGCCGCCTACGTCTGAAAGGTAGCTTTTTGAGAGGGTGATTTGATCGGGCTTAGTCTATCGGCCGATACGCGGTATTTGCGGGTCTAGATTCTCTGTATCGATGACGTATTTGTTTCGGCCGCTTTCCTTCGCTTCGTAGAGTGCCGTATCCGCCTTTTTGACAAGCTCTGAATGTTCGTGCTCTGGATGAGGGTAGGCGGTGGCGCCACCGATTGAACAGGTTACTTGGACGGGTTCTCGCTCACTTTCAAAGCTAAGCTCTGATACTGCGCGGGTCAAACGCTCGGCAACAATCCTAATGCCCTCCTCATTGGTGTTTGGCAACATAATGATAAACTCTTCGCCGCNATATCTTGCAACGCAATCCGCAGGCCGCATGACATTTTTCTCTAGGCATTCTGCGACCGAGCGAAGCGCTTCATCGCCAAACAAATGGCCGTAGGTATCGTTTAGCTTTTTAAAGTAGTCCAGATCAACCATCAAAATAGAGATGCAGGATTTTAGGCGTGCACTGCGCTGCCACTCTTTTTCGTATTCGGCGTCGAAATACATGCGGTTTTTCAACTGGGTTAAGGGATCTGTGACACTCAGTTTTTCGAGCTCTATGGCGCGTTCTTCGGCGATCAGATTGTTCGAAATGGCTTGCCAGTAATCATGCTCTGCCGATGCTGACGCTACGTGGATGTAGATCCATGATGCCACAATCAGTCCAGCGTAGAGGTAGGATAAAGGGTTCGCATTCCAAAGAAAGAATAGAATGCTTGGTAAAAAAAGTAAGCATGGGTAGTAGATGCGTATTGTTCTAGAGATACTGAGGGTGCTGGTGCCGCCCATAGCAAATGCTGCCAACACGATTAGAATCGGCGCTTGCACGCTAGAGAGACCATTATCATAGAACACCCACGCACTCATTACTCCCCAGTGCAACGCACTGAGCAAAATGCTAGCGACCAGGATGCCTTCAAGTTTTGCGACATTGTCTTTGTCGACTTTGCTGCGAAATAAAAGGTGCGTTAGTCGGATGAAAAAGAATGCGATGATCAAGCCGCTATTAATATGAAAAAACAGCGTGCTTTGTTCGTATATATCGAGCGCAAAAGCGATCGCAAACCAAACTGTGGCATAGATGAAAATGCCTGGCTTTGCACGATTTGTTAAATCGTTGAATGCCCGGATCCGAAGCAAACTGTAATAGTCGGTATTGCTCATATTATTGGGAGGCACCTCGCAGGCTTGTCATACCATGTCACGTTGCTATCTGGCATGGACAGAACATAGGTAGAGCCGCAGAGTGTTATCGGGCTCCATGTATAGCTCAATTTTAGCACATCATCCATATACCGTATCGAAATAGCTTGATATGTGAACGCGCGCCCATATCATACGGACTAACACTTCGTTTTCTTGCTAGGTTGTTTGTCTATGCTTCAGCTATTGGTTCCCCTGATCGCGATCCTAAGCGTTTTATGGTTTTTTGGGGCGTACAGAAAAGGAACGCCCGCTGCTCGAAAGAGGCTTGTTGCTTGGTTCTTTTTTGCGGTGTTACTCCTCGCGGTTGTATTTTTGACCGTCACAGGGCGCTTACATTTCATTGCCGCGATTGTGACAGCGTTGTTGCCTTTCGTTAAAAAAATGACCCCTTTGTTGCGCTATGTTCCATTGCTCAGACGCTTCGTTAAACAGCAAAAAAATTCTGCTAATCAATCAGAAGGCGCCGAATCTGTGAATTCCCAAAACAGCAACATGAGCAAAGCTCAGGCACATGAGATTTTGGGCGTAAAGCCGGGAGCTAGCGCACAAGAGATTATTGATGCACATAAAAAATTAATGCAGAAATGTCACCCCGATCGAGGTGGAAACGATTATCTGGCTGCTCAGATCAATCAGGCGAAAGACACGCTCTTGTCTTGATTGTGCAGATCTATTGTTTTGCGTGTTTTGGTTAGCACCGTTTTTGGTTTGATAAGACCTCAAGGTTAATCGAGCCGTCTTGCACGCGTGCTTCAACTGTGTCACCCGGATGTACCATCTCGCATGAATCAATCGCCTTACCTTTGTCGTTTAACAGCACGCTATAGCCACGCTCCATCGTCGCCAGAGGGCTGACAAGATTAAGTTTGTTCGCAGCAAGGCTAAATTGATGTTGGCTGCGAGTTAGGTGTGTATTGACCAACTCATTGCTGCGGGCAAAGATTCGCGCACAGTGGTTTTTGGCTTGCTCGATCTGCGACTGAGGATGGAATCTGTCTAAACGTGCTTGGCGACTTGATAGCTTGGACAAGTGTTGCTGCATGCCAAGCTGGATGAGTTGCTCCAGGGCCTTGCTGAGACTTTCAGCTCTTTGTGCTTTGATCTCCAGCGCTTTACCCGGATGCTGTACTCTTTTTTGATGGGCTTGCAGCTTGTTCTGCGCTCGATCGATGGTGTTGCGGAGAAGAAAAGTTAGGCGGCGCTGCTGGTCATCTAGTTTCTGGCTAAGTTCAAATTGGTCCGGGGTAATGTATTCGGCAGCGGCAGACGGTGTTGGGGCACGCAGGTCAGCCACCATGTCTGCAATAGAAAAATCAACTTCGTGGCCAACCGCGCTGATTATGGGCAGGTCGCTTTGATGAATTGCCCGAGCCACCAGTTCTTCATTAAATGCCCAGAGGTCTTCTAATGAGCCTCCTCCGCGTCC
>NZ_LWFU01000409.1:0-11351 GCF_001635135.1 Oleiphilus sp. HI0080 | reverse complement strand
TAAATCCTTTTCTATACTATTGGTTAGTCTCGCCCGAAATGCGCCCGTTTTGAGTGGTTTCGAGCATGCTTCAGTATATGAAAGGTGAGCGTTTTGAATGCAAATACAATCTTGGGCCAGAAAACAACTTTGAGTCAGAAAAAAGCATTGAGCCAAAGCACGACTGCGACACCATCTGACCAAAAGTTTCATGCCTACATATCGCAAGGTATACGCGAGGGCGCGTTAATTCTAACAGTTGCTCTGTGTGCTTTTTTGTTGATGGCGCTCATTTCTCATAATAGTAGCGATCCAAGCTGGACGAGTACGGGTACTAACGCCACGCCACTCAATTACGGTGGAAAAGCCGGAGCATGGCTCTCAGATATTCTTCTCTATTTCTTCGGTAATGTTGCTTACTTATTTCCTGTTTTAATCGGCTTTCGTGCCTGTTTGATTTTCAAGTATCGAAAAGAAGTGCGAGAGGTCTACTGGCCTTTGGTTAGCATTCGTGTGATCGGCTTTATTGTTACTATGATGGGAGCAACTGGATTGCTCGCTATGTATCAAATTCATGGCTTGGAAGAGCACGCAGGCGGTATCTTGGGGCGTGAATTTTCCACTTTGATGCTGAACACGTTTAATACCCTAGGCAGTACGTTGCTGCTAGTCTCGATGTTGCTTTTTGGTCTAACCGTCTTTACCGGCATATCTTGGCTTGGCTTGATGGATCGTACAGGCGCGTTGACCATTTCGATTGCACGTATTGTTGCCAAAGCATCTCAGCGAAGTTACTCATTTCTTCTTCACCACATTGAAGTTCGGCGAGACCTTCGCGCTGAGCGAAAGGCTGAGCAAGATAAGTTAAAACAGCATGAGATGCCTTTGTCGAAGAATGCATCGACGACGGAGAAAAGCAAAAGCGAATACGCTGAAGGGTCAAGCAAGCTTAAAAAAGCATTGTCAGCGGTCACCCAACCTCTTAAGCGAGAAGACAATAGTGAGGAGCTTGTATTAGACGGAAGAAAAGAGCCGCAGCTTGAGGGTGCATCGAAGGTAGTGATTAAACAAGCAGCGAAGCCTGCCCAGCCATCGGCTTCAAAGGATGAGAGTGCTAAGCCTGGCATCAAAATTTCTCCGTTTGTTAAGAAGAGCAAGCAGGGTAAGCGCCTGGAAGAGGAGCAGCAGGGCAGTTTATTTATTGGTCAAGAGTCGACGTTGCCATCGCTCACCTTGCTCGATCCCGCAGAGACGAACAAAAAGGATGGCTACTCTCCTGAAGATCTCGAGAATATGTCTCGTTTGCTAGAGGTGAAGCTGGCCGACTTTGGCGTGAGTGCAGAGGTAGTCGAGGTCAATCCTGGGCCTGTAATTACGCGTTTTGAGGTGCAACCTGCCGCAGGCGTTAAAGTCAGTAAAATTAGTAATCTCGCCAAAGATTTGGCGCGCTCGCTTGCAGTAATGAGTGTTCGGGTTGTTGAGGTAATTCCAGGTAAATCCGTCATTGGTATTGAGATACCGAATGAACATCGCGAAATAGTGCGCTTTAGCGAGGTGCTGACGTCAAAAGATTATGATGACGCGCCGTCTCCTCTGTCTCTTGGGCTGGGTAATGATATTGCCGGTGATCCGGTCGTTGCCGATCTGGCGAAAATGCCACACCTGTTAGTAGCGGGTACTACAGGATCGGGTAAGTCTGTTGGGGTAAATAGTATGATTTTGAGCATGCTATTCAAGTCTACCCCGGACGAAGTGCGTTTTATCATGGTCGATCCGAAGATGCTCGAGCTCTCCATCTATGATGGCATTCCGCATTTGTTGACGCCCGTTGTGACTGACATGAAAGAGGCGGCAAACGCCTTGCGCTGGTGCGTGGCTGAGATGGAGCGACGTTACAAGCTAATGGCCTCCTTAGGAGTGCGAAATATCGCTGGCTACAACCGTAAGGTGAAAGCCGCTGAAGAAGCTGGAGAGCCTTTACTTGATCCTTTGTGGCAGCCTGAGGAGCACCTGCTGAATGAAGAGCAGGAGCGACCTGCGCTTGAAACATTGCCATTTATTGTCGTCGTCATTGACGAGTTTGCCGACATGATGATGATTGTCGGTAAGAAAGTTGAGGAGCTAATTGCAAGGATTGCGCAGAAAGCGCGTGCTGCAGGTATTCATCTTATTCTAGCAACGCAGCGACCATCCGTTGATGTGATTACCGGTTTGATCAAGGCCAACGTGCCAACGCGAATTTCCTTCCAGGTCTCTTCGAAAATTGATTCTCGAACGGTTTTGGATCAGGGCGGTGCAGAGCAGTTGCTGGGTCATGGGGACATGCTTTATATGCCTCCGGGAACCAGTGTTCCGGTTCGGGTTCATGGAGCCTTCGTTGATGACCATGAAGTGCATAAAGTGGTTGCCGATTGGAAGCAGCGTGGCCAGCCGAACTACCTTGAAGAGGTTCTCACTGGAGGCGAATCTAACGATCCTGTTGCAGCAGCGTTTGCCGATGGCGGTGGAGACAGTGAGCAAGATCCTTTGTTCGACGAGGCTGTCGCTTTTGTAACGAAAGCCCGACGGGTGTCTATTTCATCTGTTCAGCGTAAACTCAAAATTGGTTACAACCGCTCAGCGAATCTGGTTGAAGCCATGGAACAGGCAGGGGTTGTTAGCGAAGCGGGTCATAACGGTTCTCGTGAAGTACTTGCTCCGCCGCCGCCCGAGGATTAAGCGCTTCGCTTACCAAGCCTTAAACTTTTTCTGTTTTCCTCTATGATATGCTGCTCACTCTTAACTGTAACTCTTAAGAGTGAGCGCGCTTTCTATGCCCAGAATTTTCCGTACGATACTTCTTTTTTCTGCCGTTTGTATCTCGGTATTGTCCTCAACAGACGTCTTTTCTGACGAGCGACTTGCCCTTGATAAGCTCGTTGACTTGCTCTCTTCATCTCGAGACATTCAAGGTGATTTCGTGCAATTTATGGTGGATTCAAAAGGTACGCGCGTACAGGAAACAAAAGGCTCGTTCAAAGCAAAGAAGCCTGACTATTTTTACTGGGAAACCAAGGCGCCATTGGCGCAGCAGATTTTTGTCTATGACGGTGAAATAACGGTCTATGATCCTGATCTCGAGCAAGCAAGTGTGCAGGTTTTAGGTGATGACTTTTCGGCCACTCCAGCGCTTTTGTTTAACGGGGATGCGCAAGGTATCGCCCGGGAATTTATTGTGGAAGAGAGAGCGGGTTCAGAAGGGGAGGCGCAGTTCCTACTCTTTCCTATTGAAGATGGCAGTTTATTTGAAGTTCTCCGCGTTCGATTCAAGGGCAGCGAGCTAAGCGATCTTAGAATTAGCGACTCGCTTGGACAAGACACCACAATTAGCTTCATTCAAACGTATGTTAATTCGGGTTTAAAGCCTTCAGACTTTCAACCCGTCTTACCCGAGGGGACCGATGTTATCCGTCAGTCCGACTAGCATTTGGCAGGCTTGATTATGGACGATCTCTTCACATCGCAAAATGCTTATCGCCCCCTTGCTGAGCGGATGCGGCCAAAGCATATCGATGACTATCTAGGGCAGTCGCACTTACTGGGCGACTCAGGGCCTCTGCGCAAGGCGATCGAACAAAAGATTCTCCACTCTATGATTCTCTGGGGCCCCCCAGGTGTTGGTAAAACAAGCTTCGCACGTTTATTGGCAAGCCATTTTGATGTTAATTTTCTTTCGATATCGGCTGTTCTCGGAGGCGTCAAGGAGATCCGCTCGGCTGTAGAAAATGCAAAGGGCGTGATGGCAGCAACCGGTCGCTCAACGATCTTATTTGTCGATGAGGTACATCGGTTCAACAAAGCGCAACAAGATGCCTTTTTGCCTTATATCGAAGATGGCACCTTTATTTTTGTCGGCGCAACAACCGAAAACCCGTCTTTTGAATTGAATAACGCATTGCTCTCGAGAGCGCGCGTTTATGTTTTGAATGAGTTAGATGATGACGCGCTCGCGCACTTGATCGACAAGGCCCTATCTTCGGCCGATGGTTATGCGGGTGTCGATATAGATTTCCCAGATGCGTTAAGAAAGGCGCTGGTGCAATCATCGAATGGCGACGCACGGACTTTGTTGAACTTTCTTGAGCTTGCTGTTGATCTCGCTGAGCCGATTGGTGAGCGGAAGGTGATCACAGAAGACACCTTAGTCGCCATTATGCAAACAAGTCTGAAGCGCTTTGATAAAGGCGGCGACTTGTTTTACGAGCAAATCTCGGCACTGCATAAAGCCGTGCGAGGCTCCGATCCGGACGCGTCTCTATATTGGATGCAGAGAATGCTTCAAGGTGGCTGCGATCCGCTTTATATTGCGCGGCGAGTAGTGCGTATGGCTAGCGAGGACATTGGAAATGCAGATCCGCGGGCGCTCACGCTCGCGATGAACGCTTGGGATGCCTTGGAGCGCTTAGGACAGGCTGAAGGTGAGTTGAGTCTTGCGCAAGCGGTCGTTTATCTTGCAATCGCCCCTAAGAGCAATGCTGTGTATACCGCTTACAAGCAAAGTAAGGCCTTTGTTAATGCGGATCGACACAGAGATGTGCCGATGCATTTGCGTAATGCGCCCACTAAGCTGATGAAAGAGCAGGGCATGGGGCTCGAATATCGATATGCTCATGATGAACCGGGTGCATTTGCGGTGGGAGAGTCCTATTTTCCGGAGGAACTGGATGGAACCGAGTTTTATCAGCCGGTTGAAAGGGGGCTTGAGATTAAAATCCAGGAGCGCCTCAACCAATTACGTGACCTAAATCATCATGCTGCAAGCAAACGATATCCGAAAGAATAAGTCGGATGAGTGCGTGTATGAATATCGGTATGAATACGAGGATGTATGCGCCTGAGCACGTTTTTGCCCTGAGCTCTTAAGTATACTGCTTCGCAAATCAAAGGGAGTTTATTCGCTTCATGAAGCGCTTGCTGTTAATTGTAATTTCTTTGGCGTTTATGCCAGTAGCGTCTGTGTATGGTGCCGGTGAGGGGCAGCCTTATTACGGCGGTATTGAGATATTCGCGACCCAGTCTGAGCTAGTTTCAGAAAAAGACCTAATTGAAACGACTGCTTTTTTTGTAGAGCAAGAAGGATTAGGAACGCTTGAAGATCAGCGCCTTTTGACCTTTGATGACGCTGGAAAAGGCAAGCGTATATATATGGGCGTTAGTTCGGCGCCAGATTGGGATTGGGAGTGGGGCTACGTCGATTTCGGTAAAACGAGTGGTCGTTACCAAGGGGACTCAAGCTCTTCCACTTTGGATATGAAGACCGATGTGAAAGCAGAGGGCTGGTTTCTCCACTTTCAGTACACGCCAAGAATTACCGAACGCCTAGAGTGGAATTTGAAGCTTGGCATATTGCGTTGGGATGGTTCACGTTATTCAAGAATGACGATGGTTGATCCTGTGCGCAATCCCGTCGAGAAATTTGAATCGATCTCAGGGATCGACGAGTACTTTGGTACCGGCTTGCTATACACCGTCAACGAGCGTTGGAAAATTCGTGCCGATGCCAACCGTTATATGCTTGCCGACGACCAAGTCGATACGTTTAGTATCGCTGCCCAGTTCTGGTTTACAGGAAGACTTATTAACAACATCTTTGATTATTAATAAGCGATTCTCAAGGTTGAAACCTTAGGCCTTAGTCCCGCGACCTAATCAATCTGTGGCGGGACGAAACCAAACCCTGCATTCTCAAGTAATTCTCCAAAATGCAGTAGCTGCTCTTCGCTATGGTGCGGCGCAGCCACTGATATTCCTACTGGTAGGTTCAGTTTTTCATCTAGACCTGATGGCACGCAAAGCACAGGTAGACCAAGTAAGTTATAGAGCATGACGAAGGCGAAGCAGTAGTCGGTATAGCTGTAATGCTGACCTTCAAGCTCTATATCCTTGTGCTTATGGTTATGTTGAAACGCCGGTCCGACGCTTGTCGGAGATAGAATAAAATCATAGTCGTCAAAGAGTTGATAAAACTCTGCAATACATTCTTTCTGTTCCAGTAAGGCTTTGGAATATTCGGCGAAATCTAAGCTCAAACCTTCCGCAAGCTCTTTCTTCGCGTTGATGCTAGATCGCTTGAGGTCTTGCCCGAACTTAAACTGCATGACTTTGCGGATTGCCCAAGGAAAATCCTGCCCGCAAACAAAACCAAATATTTTGACCCAGCAAGCTAAGCTTCGCTCGACTAATTGTTCATCCACCTTGATCTTGGTAACGCTTGCACCTTCTTGCTCGAGTTTTTTAACGATCCTGTTTAGCCCTTCTTGGGTCGCTCTGGAGCAATGGATATCTTTGATTGAGTCAAAGTAAGCGATCTTGTACCCGCTGAGATCATTATGGTGTGCGGTATTCGTTTCCACCTTCATATACTGCTGATATTGCACAAGCGGTTGATAGCAAACGCTATAGATCGCCTTTAAGTCACCCATTGTGCGAGCAAGGGGGCCGGTGCTGTTTAATGCAGTAAAACCATTGCCTTTGTTTGGCATTGGTGGAATGTGGCCATCGTGCACATGGCCATTGGTAGACGGCTTCAATCCGAACAAGCCACAAAAGTTTGCCGGATTTCGTATAGATCCACCGATGTCGCTTCCGATTTCGGCATAAGCGAACTCGGCCGCAAGGCTCGCAGCGCCGCCCCCAGTGCTTCCGCCGGGCGTCCTATCAGTGTCGTAAGGATTGCATGCGGTTGGGTAGAGTGGTCCAAAGCTTTGGCAATCAGAAAGCATTGTCGGAATATTTGTCTTTCCGATAATGATTGCGCCTGCATCTTCGAGTCTTTGGGCAAGTATTGAACTTTGCTCTGGTTGATAGTTCTTGAGTGGCGGGAAATTCAACGTCGTTGGGGTGCTTTTGTAGGTAAATGACTCTTTGATCGTCACGGGAACACCATAGAGAGCTGAGTCTGCGTACTTCTCTGCATTGGCAGACAGATAACGTGCTCGCTCACGGGCGCTCTCTCTAAAGTCTTGAACGATCGCGTTGATCCGTGGGTTTAGCAGGTCAACGCGCGCATAGGCACTTTCCACGGTCTCTTCAATCGTCGCAGGAGACGTTTTGTGCTGCGCAACCAGCGATTCGATATTTGGACTTTGGAGTTCGGGGGGTATGAGAATTTCGTTTTTATTTACCACGGGATTCTTCGCGTTAAGATGTCTTTATACATGACCCAATCTCCCATCAGGCTATAGATTGGATACTTGAATGTTGCTGGTTTGTTCTTTTCAAAAAAGAAGTGACCAACCCACGCAAATCCATAACCGATAAGCGGGAGCAGCCAAAGCCAAGCCCATTGCTGCGTGGCGAAGGCATAAGCAAGGACGAACAGCACCAAAGTACTACCGACAAAATGAAGGCGTCTGCACGTGAGGTTGGCGTGTTCAGAAAGGTAGTAGGGGTAGAACTCCGAAAAGCTCGAAAATCTTTTCTCAGTCTCGTTCACTGTATGCCTCTATTTATAGTTGTCTAGGCTTTGCGTTTCATCTTACGTGTCGATCTTATATCTAGATTGCTTCAGATCCAATAGTTCGGGAGTTTGATCACGTAATAATATTCCGTTGCAGGTATATTGGCTCGTTAATTTTTAGAACGCAGTATTAATGGTGGTTTAAGATGCTTCTTGCCGGGTTTTGTCTTGGATGTATAACAATCATATTTTTATCCGTTTGGAAGGACTCTCGGCATAGGCCCCTTGGAAAGCTATTTATGGCGCTTTTAGTAACCGCAGCGGCCTTTGTAGTGCATGACTACGTGCCGAAAGATTGGCGCTGGTTAGCGGGGGATATAATGACCGCGTTACCCGCCTTGTTTTGGGCTATCTGCGTACTAGGTTTCACCGCTTCTCCTGAGGAGCATAAAGCTTTGCTTCCCGTCGCCATTTTTAGCTTTGTGGTTCCCGCGTTGGCGCGCCCCTTTGGTGCTAGTAGCGAATCTATGGGCTTGGCACACAACCTGTTTTGGGACCTACCTCAGTATTGAGAATATGTTGTGATTTGCGGGGGGGTGTACGCTGTGATCTCCGGCTGGAGTGGAGACTTAGTTGAGGAGCGCCGAAAGCTTCGAGCACTTGTTCTCTATGTACTTGGTATTACGGCTCTTGTTGTCACTGTTCATCTCAATTTCGGTATGGGGCGTGACGTTCCATTTTTCGCGGTCGCGCTCTGTTGTGCAGTATGCGGATATATCATGCTAGTGCCGCGTGCAGGTTCTTTTAAGATCTATAGAGTGCCGCAGTCTGGTATGAAAATAGACGAGACTGAAGACAAATCTGCCTTGGATCAGGCCGTGAAAAACGCAGCGATGGAGGAGCACAGTAAGCTTGCGATGGCCCTTGGCTATTTAATGGAAAGTGGATTTTATCGTAACGAAAACCTTACCTTTCGCCGCTTGGCCGCCAGACTCGATGTGCCGGAGCATCGGCTTAGAAAGTTAATCAACGAGCGTTTCGGGTACCGAAACTTTAGTGACTATATTAACCAGTTGCGGATTGAAGAGGCGTCTGAACGTTTGCTTCGCGAGCAGGATACGCCTATCCAAAATGTTGCCTTGGACGTGGGTTATCGTTCGTTGAGTTCGTTCAATCGTGCTTTTAGGCAAATACAAAGCTGCACGCCCACCGAGTTTAGAGCCAATAACTCAAAAAACTAGGCGCTGATCTTGATGATCAGCTTCACACTTCTTGCAATTTTGATCATGCTAAATACATCAATTAAATCAATAGCTTGCAGTTTTTGATTAGCCTGCTTCATAAATTGCTCAGCCTATTTTTATCATTTGCACAAAGCCTTAGAAATTGCACAGCGATATTCGTTGTCTCGCACTCTTAAAGTTTTTTTAGTGTGTCTTCAAGCAAGGCTAGTTACCCAAATGTCTTGCTAACCGTCCCATAAAAAGAATGAGGTAGAAGACATGTACTTAAAACCACAACCTGGGTGGTCAAAGCTGAGTTTAGCGGTTGCCGTCGCTGGAGCACTTTCACTAGGTGGCTGTAAAGTCACGATAAAAGCCGACGAGGGTGAAGTCTCTGATATTGTCGACTCTGTTACTGATAACGCTGTGTGTCGAGATGACGACGGCAACAAAGTTGAGTGTGGCAACTCAGATGGCGGAAGCGCTACAGTGCTATCGGCCTCTGGTTACGAAATCCCGGAAGATGCAATCTTTGTTGCAGCAGATGCGCGAGACGGAGATGACATCACCGATGCGATCAACCTTGCTCTTTTTGAAGTGCCCGCAGGCAGCACCATTGGTTTGCCAAAAGGGACGTTTAAAGTAAGTAATTCCATCATCGTTTATAACGCAAACGATATCACTTTAATGGGTTACGGTATCAACGATACCGTGCTTGATTTTGATGGATCATCTGGCGACGACGGCTTCCGTTTCGAAGGCGGTTCGGATCTTATGGTACGGGATCTTGGCGTTTACGATACGAATAAGAACGGCATCAAAACGGTTGGTTCAAATGGCGTGTATTTTTCTCATGTCGCAGCAGTTTGGACGGTAGGTCGTTTGTCTGACGAAACGCCAAAGCGTTTGCTAGCGGACAGCCCTGGGGCTTATGGCCTATACCCAGTGAACTCCAAAAACATCGTTATCGAAGATACATTCTCTTGCGGCTCACGTGATGCAGGTATTTATGTAGGGCAGTCTGAAGATGTTGTAGTACGTAATAACCTCGTGGAGTACAACGTAGCAGGTATTGAAATCGAAAATACCGAGAACGCTGACGTTTATAATAACGACGTATACGATAATACCGCGGGATGGAGCCCCGTCACACGTAATATCAATATCCACAATAACTCCCTTTCACAAAACTCTACTGATCCGGGTGGCAAATTGCTTGAAGAAGCCGGTGTCATTGCGGGTTACGAAGCCTACTACGGAGCAGGGAGCTTCCCCGACATCCTTTATGGCGGAATTGGTGAGCTACTTGCGAATGCGGGTGAGCTAGCGCCACTCGGTATTGCACCTTATGCAGCTGATGGCTCCGACAATGTCTGTGAAACAAATAACTTTGAGGCGCAACAAGGTGCGGCTGATGAAGCTTCTGTCGGTCTGGTTTATGGCACGAATCCAATGGATCCAAACAACTGGGTTTGGGATGGAACGCCGGGCGCGAGCAACATTCTTGGGCCACAAGCAACGCTTTCTCGAGAGTTGTTATCTGCAAACGCAAATATGAACTGTTCTCTTCCTAGGCTAGCGGGTTCTTCTGTGGTCTTCAGAGGCGAAGAGTTTGGCTGTAACTCGGATGATCTCGACGAGTACGCGTGCTCTTTATAAGGCATTTCAGTGCGAGGAGGTAGCGTAGCTGCCTCCTGTTTTTTCCTAAACAAGTTCGCGTTGATAAGACCTTAAAGGGGTGTTACTGATGAAAAACGCATTTTTAAACAGCATGGTTACCCGATTGCCGGTGTTTCTGGCGATCGCCTTCATTACGACGGCATGTAAGATCGTCATTGACGACGGGAATACGGTGAAGAAGGACGACACCGGTTCTGATACAGCCTCATGCTCCGGCACATCTGATGGTGTTAAGTGGGAGGCACTTCTTGCAGAGAATTGTCCGAACCTTTCGGACTACAATCTATTTGCCGATCCAACAGATCCAACAAGCGGTCCTAACTCTGGAGGATTGCCTTATGATTTGACTACGGCATTGTTTACCGATTACTCGAGTAAATACCGTTATGTATTTATTCCTGAGGGCGAGCAGGCGAGCTATTCGCAAACTGAAGCTTTGGATTTCCCTGTGGGTACGGTGATCGTTAAAACGTTTGCAATGCCCGAGAACACCGCATTTCGTGATGGTGCGGTGCGTGTTATCGAAACGCGTCTTTTGATTCATCGTGCAGATGGCTGGGTAGGCCGTCCGTATGTCTGGTTTGATACCGAAGGTAATCCAACCAATGATGCCCGTCTTGCGATTACTGGTGGCAAACTTGACCTAACAACGACGCATGAAGGTGCTGCGATGGACATTGAATATGCAGTTCCATCGGTCACGCAGTGTACGGCCTGTCATAATATCGTGCCACTTGTCGATCCGGGTCCAGAACGGCCTCCTATCGCCAAAGTAATTGGGCCAAAAGCGCGTTATCTAAACAAAGACTATGATTACGGCGATGTGATCGAAAACCAGCTCACTCATTGGTCGAATGTCGGTAAGCTTGTTGGTGTGCCTGCGGACTTTAATGCGATTGAGAAAGCGCCAGAGTTTTCTGATCTGACAGACGTGTCTGCGATGAGCGACGCAGATGTCGCAATCGCAGCGAAAGGCTACCTAGACATCAACTGCGCGCATTGTCACCGTGCGAACCTTGGCTTGCCACAGT
>NZ_LWFU01000408.1:0-2191 GCF_001635135.1 Oleiphilus sp. HI0080 | reverse complement strand
GCATCATCCCAGCGGTTGCGTGCTTCGTAGTACGGACAACTACTGAAGTAACTGCATCGCCGGTTGGAACATTGCTGATTATCTGCCGTCAAAGAAGACCATGCCTTATGGTCAATCGGCTCTTCAAGCGTATCTCGATCACCGTCCCATGTACCAGAGGCATAGCGCGTCAAGAAACCTTGCAGCACATCCTCACTGAGCTCTTCATTGTCGCTTTGATCAAGGAGAAACAATGGAATCGTCGAATCATTGGGGTCTGCCGAGAACGACTCAATACGCTGCTCAAGCTTGCTCAAACAAACGTATCGACCACGACCTTTTGCCAGCGCATAATTGAAATCTATACCCGAATGCTCGGCAAGTTCTGGTAAATCTTTGGAGAGAATCTGGTCTTGAAGTGCGGTGGTTGCAGTCGAAACGATCAGCTTGCGATCTTGCGCAATGGCCATCGGTAAGGTGGCGATACAATACCCAAGCGTTTTACCAGTGCCGGTTCCCGCCTCTACAACACAGGTTGCAGGATCGCTATTGCGTAATCCTTCGGAATTGGTTGCGATAGATCCCAAATACTTGGCAATTTCGGCGATCATTAGTCGCTGTCCATAGCGCGGACGGAACCCTTCTCGGCCAGTAAACTTTCTGTAGCTCCCCTGAATCAGAGCTTTGTGTTCATCGCTTAACATAAAACGCTACGATCAATACCCGAAATAAAAACAACCGAACTTCGCCTAACAATCCGAATACTTGAGACAAGTATGGAAATTCAATGATTGCAGACCCTATAATCACGAAGCCGCGGAGTTTAGCAGAGATTGCATTTGGGCAGTATCTGAGAATTTCCCAAGATAATAAGTAAAGTAGTACGGAGCTCGCGATGCATTTTGACCTGACAGAAGATCAAGTCGCTTTTCAAGATACCGCCAATCGTTTTGCACAGGAGTTTCTTGCTCCGAATGCAAAAGAGTGGGACGAAACAGCCACCTTTCCAAAAGACGTATTTGTTGAAGCAGGCAAACTTGGCTTTATGGCCATGTATATCCCCGAAGAGCACCATGGGATCGGCATCTCTCGTTTGGACGCTGCGCTGATCATGGAGCAACTCGCCACTGGCTGCACCTCAACAGCTGCCTATGTCAGCATTCACAACATGGCATTCAAGATGCTCAGCAAATATGGACAGCAAAGCCTAATAGATGAATGGGCTGAAGCTCTTGCCTCTGGCGAGAAGCTGGCTAGTTACTGTTTAACAGAACCGGGCGCAGGTTCCGATGCCGCATCCCTGACCACCAAAGCGGTGAAAGACGGAGACGACTATCTCGTATCAGGCAGTAAAGTATTTATCTCTGGTGCAGGCTCAACCGACCTATTAGTCACCATGGTGCGCACCGGCGAACCCGGCGCAAAAGGCATTAGCTGTCTCGCGATTCCAGCAGATGCTGCGGGCATCACCTATGGGAAAAAAGAAGATAAGTTGGGCTGGAACAGTCAACCGACACGGCAGATTACTTTTGAAAATGTGCGGGTGCCAGCGAGCAACTTACTGGCTAAAGAAGGTATGGGATTCAAGCTCGCGATGGAGGGGCTTGATGGCGGGCGCATTAATATCGCGGCGTGCTCTACGGGCACGGCAATTGCCGCACTTGAGGCCGCGAGTCGCTATGCCGGTGAGCGAAAGCAATTCGGCCAAGCGATTGCAGACTTCCAAGCTACCCAAATGAAGCTGGCAGATATGCTGACAGATTTAACAGCCGCAAAACAGATGATCCGTCTGGCGGCATTTAAGTTAGATCAACAAGACCCCGAACGGAGTGCCTTCTGCGCGATGGCAAAACGCTTTGCAACCGACGCCTGCTTCGAGTTGTGCGATCAAGCCTTGCAAATTCACGGTGGATACGGCTACATCAAAGAGTATCCACTAGAGCGTTTTTTCCGCGATACGCGCGTGCATCGAATACTCGAAGGCACAAACGAGGTGATGCGCATGATCATCGCGCGCCGCCTCTTAAACGATCCAAACTTAGCACTGATAAAACACTAGATTCTTCAGGAACAAAGATGACGATAACAAGCCCGACTTCAATGATTGAAGTAAAACAAGATGGTGCAGTTCTTCAAGTCACCATCAATAATCCACCGGCCAATACCTGGACACTCGAAAGCCTCAACGGGCTTAAAAGCGTCGTCGATTCGG
>NZ_LWFU01000407.1:0-11510 GCF_001635135.1 Oleiphilus sp. HI0080 | reverse complement strand
AAACCTCATTTTCACTGCAACCCAGCAGTAAAAAAAGGGAAACGGCAACGCTAATAGTCTTACGCATCATGATTGCAGCCCCTCACAAAAAGAGTCTGGCTGATATAGTTTAAATCTTTAAGAAAGCTATAATTCTTAATGTAGCCCATATTTATTTTCACTTTATCAGGGAAGATCACTTCATCATTATATTTTGCAGGGTCAGCTTGCGCAGCAAGCAATGCCTCTTCATTTTTATATTTCAAGGTGGCTGGCCCAGTTATCCCCGGGCGTATCGTCAAGACCAATCGTTCTTCTCCGACTAACTTGTCTGCGTAGCCCGGAACATCGGGCCTTGGCCCAACAAAACTCATTTGCCCTAACAGTACATTCCATAACTGGGGAAGCTCATCGATTTTGGTTTTACGAAAAAAAGCGCCTAGCTTGGTAATCCTTGGGTCGTTGTCGGCAGTAATCGTTGTTTCAATACCTCTTACCTGGCGCATGGTTTTAATCTTAACAACTTTGAACAAACGCCCGTTACGCCCAACTCGCTGCTGAATAAAAAAACCATTGGAGCATGTATCTATACTGGCAGCGATCCACGCCAATAAAATCAACCAAAAAGAAAAACTCAAACCCACGAGCGCAACTACGACATCAAAACAGCGCTTTATCAACGCATCAGTTAAAGACAAGCCCTCATGCATTATTAAGGTAACCAAACTTGCTTAAAGTTTTCCCAACCAAGCCCTCTAGATGCGCAACTTCCTCCTTCCCTAGTGATTTACGCCCTTTCCCTAAACTCTTAGCAGATACACCCGCCACAGCGCGCTCCAACTGCTCACTAGTGGATTCAACCCCCATAAATTGAAGCACTCTCGCCAACTCAGTTTTTGGATCGCGTACAAATGCCTCATATTGAACGCGACAAACTTGGTCTTTAGGAAGGTGATTTAGCGCGGCATCAGACTTTTCGACACACTGTTGCCATTGAATCGCACAAACTTCATTCAAGGTATGCTTTGCTAGAATAGCCTGCATGTTATCTAACGCTGGGCCCCAAAAAGCTAAGCGTTTTTCCTTTGAAAAAAAACGATGCAGGCGCGCCCAAAAGTAACGCAATCCATAGTAAGGCAAATCAATTTTGGGAACGAAACGTACTTTCTCCAATATATAAGCCAAGTCTAACTTCGCCGTCCAACGCAACTTGGCAGACCCCGTCGCATCGACGCCATCACGCACAATAAAGATATATTTTGCGTCAGGAAAAACAGCATGAAGAAATGGCACGCGAAGAGAGTTCGCACAGGTTTTCTCAACGAGAATGTTTGCACCAAACTCTTTCGCATATTTGTCAAAAGTAGTGTTTAAGTAGGACTTAACTAGCGTGGTCGCTTGCTGCTCTGAAAACTCATCGGACGGATGTCTGACATTCCCATGACGAATAATGTAGTTTATTTCATCACAAGGCCATGTTTCGACACCATTAAAAGATGTTACGACATCGCGCAGCATGTTTGTACCCGAGCGAGGGGCGCCAATGATGAATACATTATAGTGGTCTGTACTAGGCACTCAGCCCTCCTATATAGTCGAGTAAACGCCCCGATAGAGCTTTATACTCGTAATTATCGATAGCGAACTGCCTCCCGTTGACTCCTAACTGCTCGCACTCGACTTTACTCATAGAACGTAGCGTCTTGATTCCATCAGCAATTAACTTTGCATTTTCTGCGCTTACAGTAATACCGGCACTAGCCAACTCGACAGGATCAGATGCGCCCGAATAGGAATGCAACACAGGTTTTGCGGCGTAAAAATAATCTGGGATTTTATTTGGGGATACTCCAAAGCGATATATATCATCGTCCAGCCACCCCAAGTAACAAACATCAAACAGCGCTAGCGCACTACTGACCTGGTCCTTCTGAACAGGGCCCGTAAATATCACGTTTGATAATCCATCTTTATCTATACGCTCTCGAAATTTTTCTAGGTATTGGCCTTTACCAACAATAACGAAATAAATTTCAGGAGCTTCATGCCGCAGAATCGCCGCAGCATCTAACAAATACTCCAAAGCATCATTTGCGCCTATTGAACCTGCATACCCAACTACAAACTTACCAGCACCTAAACCCTTGAACTCCTCTGGCAACTTAGATTTAACGGCAAGCCCATCAAAATCTACGCTATTAGGTACCCAACAAAATGGCTTCTTCGTAAAACCTTGCTCGCTAAGGTAACTAGAAAAGTTTTTAAGGTTAGACATAACACCATCGGACGATGCATAAGCAAAATGCTCTATTTTAGAAAGCAGAAAGATTAGAGGGTTCCTTTTACTGTATCCGCCTAACACTCTTAACGTTAGGGGCCAGATGTCTCTAACATCGAAGATCAGTTTTGCCTTACTGAGCCTCGCCACTCCCCAAGCTCCTAGAAAAGCGACAAGCGAAGGTGATGAGCATATCACCACTGTTGGACGCTCGCCGAACTTACGGTAATGAACTAAAAGTCGAAAAACAAACAAGAACCAGTTAAATATTCGGATCTTATTGAACGATGAACTATATTTTTTAACCTTAACCCTTGCGACTTTGAAACCGTCTGAAAGGTCAACATCATAGGCACCCTTTATCATTCTCGGGCTATGCAATTTATGGTTAAAATTGGCACATACTAGCGTAGTATCTACTCCTGATTCGGCTAAGCCTTTGGCCATGAAGTAACTTCGCCCTCCCATTCCGGTAGAAGGAGTAGATGCATAATGATTTATTATCCAAACATTATCATTGCGAGAAACTGGCATTTGAAACCTTAAGGTAAACGATAAATGAAGCTATAAGATATGGATTCGTCCATATACGGGAACGGCTATTTATGAAACTGAGCAACAACGTCAACAACTTTGCTGGCTGAGTTTAGGTCCAAATGATCCCCTATAGGAAGGCTCAGAAGCCTGTCCCCAAGGCCATGCGTATAGAAACCTGAAAAATTCTGCTCGATATAATTGTATGCATTCAACTCTGGTAACGAGATCGGGTAGTGAACCCCGCTTTGTATATTATTTGCAGCCAAATGTTCCTTTAGGCTATCGCGCGCGGCACTTTCTACTACAAACAAGTGGTAAACCTGTTTAGCCCAGCTTGCACGTTTTGGTAGCTTGATTGCCTCAATGTTTGAGAGCTTTTCCAAGTAATAGGCGGCAATACGAATTCTATTCTCGGTCCACGAATCCAAGTGCGGAAGCTTTGCTGAAAGAATAGCCGCCTGCAAGCCATCGAGCCGCGAGTTTCTGCCTTCAAACTCATGGTTGTATTTATCTATGCGTCCGTGATTGGCGATCATTTTCGCTTTAACGTAGGTATCATTACAATTGGTCGTTATTGCCCCACCATCACCGTATGCGCCAAGGTTTTTACCTGGATAGAAACTGAAGGCTGCTACATCACCAATTCCGCCAACTCTTTTACCTTTATATTCAGCGCCATGCGCTTGAGCGCAATCTTCAATAACCTTCAAACCATGTTGGTCGGCAATCTCTTGCAACGCATCCATATCACAGGGATGTCCATACAAGTGCACAGCCATAATCGCTTTGGTATTTGGTGTGACGAGAGAAATGACCGAAGCAGGGCTTAGCGTGTAATTGTCTGGGTTTATATCGGCAAAAACCACTTTACAACCAGCTCGCGTAATAGCCTCGGAAGATGCGACAAAGCTATTTGCCGGTACAATAATTTCAGAGCCTTTTTGAATACCTAAAGCTTCAATCGCAATTTCCAGAGCATCCGTACCATTCCCCACCCCTAGACAATGCTCCACTTGGCAATACTCTGCGAAAGCACTCTCAAACGCTTGAACATACTTACCGCCAACAAACGCAGTTTCGGAGATGACAGATGCGATTGCCTTATCAATATCTGATCTAATCGATTCATACTGCTGCTTAAGATCAAGAAACTTAACCATTTAGATTCCTTATTTTTTTAGCCGGGTTGCCAGCATAAATACCAGGCTCATTTATATCCTTCGTCACCACTGCGCCTGCACCAATCACAACATTGGAACAAATTCTCACCGGCAAAATTGTGCAGTTAGAACCAATTGAAACATTGTCACCTATAACCGTGCATAACCACTTACTTTTGTCGCCGCCAGCAGGGCCGCCATCAGAAAACAAGTCATTAATAAACATAACACCATGGCCTACGAAACAATCCCGGCCAATATCAACCAACTCACAGATAAATGTATGCGACTGCACCTTCGTTCGATCGCCAATAGTGACGTCTTTTTGGATCTCAACAAAAGGGCCAACGAAGACTCCGTCACCTAAAGCACACCCATATATATTTGCAGGCTGCACGATGGTGACATTCTCACCAAACTGCACATTGACGATGGCAACGTGCTTCTCTTTAAAAGACATTTAAACTTTTCCAAGCTTACAGCGCTGTGGCTTGAAATGAAGATACACTTCTTTCCCGGTCTCAATTGACTCATAAATCGCGTTAATCAATTCCAGACTTTTTCGACCAACCAAACCATCAACCAAGTGTCGTTTCTCGTTCTGAATACTATCTACAACATGCTCATAATAAGCTTGGTGCCCAAAGCCATAAACATTTGGAGGATTAACAGAGTACTTGTCCATTACATCTGCATCTTCAGGTGACTCCTCCAAGAAGTTCCATACTTTCATCTGGTTGACCGCAAAGCCGCCAATTTCGATGGACCCAGTTTCGCCAAGTAACGACAATGACCCTTCAAGATCTTTCGGCCTCACTGCTGTCGTGGCCTCAATGACACCGATCGCCCCATTTTTAAAACGAAGTGTTACGACTGCCGTATCCTCTGCCTCAATATCGACTAGCGCCGTTCTACTCATTGCAAAAACGCTTTCGACATCGCCCATCATCCACTCGAGGAGGTCAATATGATGGCTTGCCTGATTCGTCAGCACTCCACCATCTAAGGCCCAAGTACCTCTCCAAGCGTCCTGATCATAATACGCCTGCGGCCTACACCATCGCACCCGCACCGTGCCCATTACCAGCTTTCCAAGTCGGCCAGCATCCAATGCCTCCCGCGCTTTTTGAACCGGCACATTGAAACGATTCTGTTTAACAACGAATAGTTTCACACCATACTTATCGCACTCGGCTATCATACGATCGGCATCTTCCAAGCGAAGCGCCATTGGCTTCTCGACCATGATGTGTTTCCCGTACGGGGCCAACTCAATAACATGCTGCGGATGCAAGCCACTTTCAGTAAGCACCACCACAACATCAATTGCTTCGGATCGCATCATCTCATGCATATCTGTAAAAGCCGGTACACCAAACTGCTCGCCAATCTTATTCGCTTTTTCAGCAACGATATCGCACACAGCAGCTAAACACGCGCCTGGAATCTGTTCAAAGCCTAGAAGCTCAGAGTGCCTTTTAGCTATGCGGCCACAGCCTACTAATGCAAATTTCAACGACCTGCCCATTCGATACTCCATTTAAACGTGTGTTAATATAAAATTTAACGGCCTAACAATCGCTCTAGGATCTTAAAAGATGCAGATCCATCGCCATACAGGTTAGCGCGCGGGCCTTCGCTTACGCACTCTGTCGACGCAGCTTTCAAAATATTCCCGTGAGCTGCACCAACTAAGCTATTTGCACAGATATCAACTAGCTCAACCCACTCAGTTTCATCCCGCAAAGTGATACAAGGTTTCGAGAAAAAGTATGCTTCTTTTTGAAGGCCGCCACTGTCTGTCATTACCCTATCGCAGTTTGCTATTAGCCAAACCATATTCAGGTACCCGACCGGCTCAATAACCGTGATCCCTTGAAATTCAAGACCATATTCAGAGATAATTTTCCTTGTGCGCGGGTGTAATGGCAAAATAATATGTTGATCAAGCGCAAGTTCATTCAATGCACTCACAATGCTCGTCATTCTTTCCAACGAATCGGTATTCTCCGCACGATGAATCGTACAAAGCATGAAACCACCATCAGTAACATTATCTGGTTTAATAGCTAAATCTTTATAAAAAAGTGCGCCATCCAACATCACATCTCCCACATTATGAACCCGCGCATCATTTTTCCACGCATCAACACCTTCAATCTGCAAATTTTGCACAGCCGTTTCAGTCGGGCAAAAAAGCCACTTACTAATTCGATCTGTTAAGATCCGGTTCACTTCCTCAGGCATTGCCATGTTAAAACTACGCAAACCAGCCTCAACATGCGCGACAGGAATATGAAGCTTGGATGCAGCAAGCGCACCAGCAAGAGTCGAGTTGGTATCACCATAGACCATCACAACATCAGGTTTTTCTTTAAGTAACACATCCTCTATGTTTACTAGCATTTTCCCGGTCATTGACCCATGGGTTTGGCCACCAACACCCAATTGATAATCCGGCTTCGGGATTTGCATTTCTTCGAAGAAAATATCACTCATATTTGCGTCATAGTGCTGACCAGTATGAACAATAACTTCATTAATGCTTTGTCCACCTCCGTTTCGCTTTGCGATCTCACGACTAACCGTACCAGCTTTTATAAATTGAGGGCGAGCACCTAAAACAGTAACTATTTTCAAGACAGTAATTCCTGATACAATCCAAATAACTTTTTCTCTTCCTGCTCCCAATTGTACTTTTCTACAACTGCTCTTCGCCCATTTTCTCCAAGCCTTTCTGCCTCACAAGGGTGATCATTTAAATACTGGATAGCACCAGACAGCTCATCAACGTTTTCAGGGTCAACACAAATACCGCAATCATTTCCCTCAACAATCTCTCTCCATAAGGGAAAATTCGAAGTAACGATAGGTAAACTAGCACTCATATACTCGAACATTTTATTTGGTTGCGCATCGACGTGATTTGGCGATGCCAAGAAAGTCACGATACCAGCTCTTGACCTAGCGAGAATTTCAGCAACCTCTTCACGACTTTTAAAGCCCAAATCATTTACCGCATCAAACTCCTGAAAAGACTTAACTTCATCCTCCAGGTTTTTACTTCCAAAACTGCCAACCAAATTAAGCCGAATGCCCTTAGTCCGCCCAACTGCTTTTACCAAAGGTTTAATACCGCGAATCTCGGAAATACCTCCAACATACGCCACTTCGCCCACTTTAGCCTGATCATCGGTTACACAAGAAAGCTCATTTAAGAGAGGGTAATTGTTTATATTCGCAGTCAGATTACAAAAGCATCCAAACTTAGCCGTAATAATTGGCGTCGCTCCGATAACCGCATCTAACCTTGGACATGCCCATTTTTCGTAGCGATCAATAATCTTGCTCAAAAACCATCTCGCCAACGGATGTAAATAAGGTTTTCCTAATAACTGTTTTGGAAGGTCCTCATGCGCATCGAAGATAACAAGTTTACCGCGCCGCTTTAACCTAATTGCAATAGGCAATAGTTCTGGGTCATGCAGGTGATACAGGTCAGCATCTAACTCTAGCGCTTTTTTGTACACTTTTTTAACCGTGCGAGTCATTCTAGATAAACGGCCACCATCTTTAGCGCCGACATCCAAAATCGACACGTTCTCTTTGACTTCGTCTCCGAGTCCGTCGGCAATAATCAGTGAAACATTATACTCTTCGGCAAGCGATCGACACATTTTTATGTAGATTCGCACGTCATAACGAGGATGGGCAGAGCTCAAATGGACAACTCTATGAGGCTTGGACATTGAAGCGCTCCTCCCACTTTGCAACTGAGTAGAACTTAAACAATAGCCTGCCATCCAGACTATCTATGGCAGGTGCATCCCTTGTAACCTTTTTAAGAATCTTTGAGCTCTTAATGGCTTCTCTCATCTCTGCCTTATGCTTAGACAACCATTCGTTTTCCGGTGCATTAAAGCCAAGCTTGTTCTTCCTCCAAACAATACTCGCAGGCAGCAACTTGGCAACAGCGTTACGCAGGATATATTTCGTCCAGCCATTTTTTACTTTTAATGATCCAGGTAGGCGCAGTGAGCGTTCAACCAACTGATAATCTAGAAATGGAAGGCGAGCCTCTACAGAACAAGCCATTGAATTTTTGTCTTCATACCTGAGTAAATGCGGTAGCTGAGTACACTGCATTTCTTGCTCTTGCAGAAGCTCAATTGAAGAGCTCGAGCGGGCTAGCCGATCCACCCAGCCTAGATCCCCAATAAAGGCATCGCTGAGTAATTTGCATTTCCTTCTTAGTCTCCATTTGCGTATCCAAGCTAGACGGAAGTATAGTTGATAAGCAAGCACCTCAAACATGGACAGGCGAGAGTTAGCTTTACTTTTCAAAAGTGCCTTGAACCGTTGCATCAAAGGTAGAGAAGCTATATACGAGGCGTAATAACGTTCGTATCCAAGTAGCGACTCATCTCCTCCCTGCCCATCCAATAGAACTTTTATCCCCAGCTCCTTTGCTCGCCTCATAACCAAATACTGCATCACTAAGCTATAACTTCCAAATGGCTCTTCTTGCGCATAGACAACATCATCAATTGTCTTTAAAAAGTCAGCGAAGGTAGGTTCAACAACCTCTAGATTTAATCGAAGCTTCTCTGCGACTTCTGCAGCATAATTGCTTTCATCAAACTTTGTTTCGGTGGATTTCGCATGAATCGCAGTAAAATTGTCGCCGTTGTCTAAATGATGAGACGCAACCCCTGCGACTGAGGAGCTGTCTAAACCACCACTCAAACAAGTCCCAACCTTTACATCCGCGCGCAATCTAAACGAAACACTTCGATAAAGCTCAGCTCGATAACCATCCACAGCAGTATGCTCATCGGTATCTTTCAACAAAGGTCTACTCAATTCTGGCCATTCATACCAACGCTTAATTTCATAGCTCTTATCTTTCAAGCTATAAGTAAGGTTGTGGCCACCAGGCAAATTAAAAATACCATCGAAAAAAGTAGACTCCGTATGTTCACTCAATCCGATCACTAAAAAATCACGCAATATGTCGTAATTTGGCAGGCGTTGTGCCACGAATTGTAAGAGTTGTTTAATTTCAGAACCAAACAAGAAAAGGCCTTTTTGCTCGCTGTAATAAAATGGTTTTATCCCATAACGATCACGAGAACAAAAAATAATATTCTTGAGGCTATCGTAGATAGCAAAAGCCCACATACCATTGAAGCGCTCGGTGCACTTGTCTCCCCAATGGGCGTAAGCCGCCAAAATCACCTCAGTATCACAAGAAGTATGAAACGCATACCCCTCGCCCTTCAAATCCTCTCGCAACTCGAGAAAATTATAAATTTCCCCATTATAAGTAATGGTATATCGCCCAAGGTAAGTCATCGGCTGATGGCCCGCATCAGACAAGTCCTGAATTGATAAACGCGTATGACCTAATGCGAAATCATCACCTTCATATACGCCTTCTCCATCAGGGCCTCTGTGATGAGCAAGATCATTCATTTTCCCAACAAGGCTATGCAAATCAACATCTATTCCTGCACCATTAATACAACCCGCAATCCCACACACTTTAAAAAAGCTCCCTGTATACTTTGATTAACACAAGCTCTTCAACTTCCCAACAGTTTAGAGTCGAAACCGCAAGCGCATTAGCTTTTACTTTGGGGTAGTCGCAATTCATAGCGAGATCAACCGCCTCGCTTAAGCCTTGTAAATTGTTCTGCGAGGTAACAAAACCTGCCTCGGTTTCCAAAACGAACTTACGCATTTCAGGTAAGTTGGATACAATTACTGGCAATCCCGCCATAAAGTACTCAAACATCTTATTTGGTAAACAGTACCTGTAACTCAAGCAACTATCCTCAATGAAAGAAATGCCAAAATCAGCAGACCCTGTATATGAAAGAAGAACGTCTGGCTTGACTGCAGGATGGTAAAAAATGGTATCGCACAAATCGGAAGCTTTTTTAACAGATATATCGAGCGCACCATAACCCATACAAACAAGCACTTTTGAGTCATCGTTGTATGACTTAAAAAGGGTAAGCAAATCAGATAAACCTCGGCCAGCTGTTAAGCCGCCTTGATATAAAAATATTCTTTGATCTGGCCGTAAACTAAAAGTTTCTCGAAAAATATCCGTTGACTTTGCAGCAGTATATGGAGGGCAATTTCTTACTAATTCAGGTTTTTGAATTTTATATAAACGCTGGTATTCGTTTGCTATCGAATCACTAACCGTAATCACCCTATTAGCAAATCGAATAAATAGACTCTCTATAAAAAATAATAACTTAATGCTGCTTTTTGATTGACCTGGCTTTTGATTGATTTCGTATTCATGCGCATCGTAAACAACTTTAACTCGCCCGAAACGAACAAGTTTGATAAGCGCTCCGACTGGCAGCGTATTAAGATCATTACAATGAATTACGTCAGACTTTCGAATTAAAACAGTTAAGCGGAGCACCAACTCAAGATATTTTATTAGCTGTATGAGTTTATGTTTAGCCCATTTTTTGGTCCAAAGCTTTAGTCTCACAACCTGATAAAAAGTGCTTTGCTCAACCTCCTTAAGGCCTTCTTCGTGCAACGCGTAAATTGTAACTTGATAACCTGCCTTTCCTAGAGACTCCACCTCCTTCATTACACGGCTATCATTCTCGAACGTATTGAGAACCAATGCTGAAATATTCTTATTCATAATTAGAACTCACGAAACAACCAATGTTTTACCGGAACGGCATCCTAACTTTCTTCGACACATCAGCGTGATAAGTAGCACTAGCGCCACCAGCACCCACAAGGGCATGTCGACGATGTAATTACTAATGCCTGACGTCGCCAAACTCTTGAAATGCAATAACAGCCAAACGTTCAAACCAACGACTATAGGGCTTATGCAAATAGTGTTGACGAAAAAATCTAGTACCGCTAGCATAAAACCCACGAAAACTGCCGGAATTAACAACCCAAACCAGCCGAAGTTAGCATAAAGCTCCGTCCAAAACACCGAGGGAGAAGAACCCACAATCCCAGAGCGCGCCTCTGCAGGAAACCTCCACTGCATCAGCTCTACAGTTAAACGGAAGTGTTCAAAAGGAAGAATACCTGCTGGGTTCGGGAAACTTCTCCCCAACAAAAAACCTTGCTGATCGGGGACAAACTCTAAATAAAAATATGATGACCCAGTGCTCCCCGTCAATGCTCTTGAAAAAGCGTGCTGAACGGCAGCCAATGCATCGCCGCTACCCATAAAAACTTGGTACGCAAGGATTAAAAAAGCTAGCATTAATCCAATGGAAAATAGAGCACCACCAACTCTTATTCTCCCCCTATTTTTAACTATAGTGTGGACCAAAAACAAACCTAAAATAAACCAAGCAAAGGGGGCTTTTTCTGTCGCCATCAATGTACTAAAAGCTACCAATAGGAAAGACAAGAAAAACATAAAACCAGCAAGTTTCTTCTTGGTTAACCGCCATTGAGCAAAAAAGGAAAAAGCTACCAGCTTCGCTACATCATGCATAAAAAGGGAGTACCAGTGATATTTACCTGAAAAATTATTTCCCATCTCACTT